>SLKH01000366.1 GCA_007134665.1 Balneolaceae bacterium | reverse complement strand
TCACCCTCTTCGGTAAGGCGCAGTCTGTTCTTTTCCATTAGCAGAGATACTTTCTCCTGCACACCTGAAATAGAAAGCCGCTTACGGTTCTGTTGAAATTTTTCAGCATCCTCTTCGCTTACATCCGGTGCGTTATATGGAAGCAGATGACTGACTTTCCTTCCATCAAACAGTCGTTTCAGACATGTCGGGCTGTAAGTAGTGAAACCATCTGCCAAAGTGCCCGGGCAATATTTTATTTCTGGTAAACTCATTGTTTTATATAAAATAAATAATTTAGGTACTATGGGATTCTATCTGTTCATTTTGCCTTGATGCAAAACGAACCAAAAAATCAAGGCTGTGAAGTAATTGACGGCGGTCGCGGAATCTCTGCTACCTTTTATCAATGGTCCACCACGGTCAGAGCCTGTAAATTAGATTTTGGCCGGTATGATAAAAGGTTTCCGCAGATCTTCCAGCTTCCTCAGTCCGCCAATTACTTCAAGGCCGTTAGTTTTTTTAGAAATAAAATTATATTCTTTGACCATTTTGTAATACCAACCACCGTCTTCAGAAACCAAAGACCGAAGAATGTATTGACAGATATCACATTGTCGTCTTTATAATTCATTATAATTCATTTCCTGGTTTCACCGTTATTGCACCGATTGTATCTGTTTGGGCCGTTGCGAGAAGCAGATCGAAGTAGTTCATCTCATCAATTTTTAACTGTCTCGCCTGAAGTTTACGGTTCGCTCCTTCCGATAACAGATTAAAGAAAAACGGAAACAGGTGATCCGCTTTATAGGTTTGTTTCGTTTTTGGCATAGTTAAACTTACGGGAGGTTTTTCAGGATCGGCAAACCATTGATCATCATATTTGAACTCATACGAATTTCTGTTATGCCGGATAAGTACACCAACAAGTTCTCCGTTTCTGTATACATAGGCTGACTTTGTGCTCATAACTCAGGCTTCTTAACAGTAAGAGTTAATTCCATACCCAATATTTCGGCAATTTTATTTAACACCTTCACGGTTGGATTTCCCTGCCCGGTTTCTATTTTATAGAGAGTATTTATACTAATATCCGCCATCTCAGCAAGATCTGGCTGAGTGATCCCAAGTGTATCCCTGCGTTCTTTTATCTGTTTACCAATATCCGAAACCAACATTATAATGTGATTTTATGTAATAATACTGTTTATTCAAGGATAAATATACTGATATTCATATTATAATATGATATTTGATAAATTTTATAGTTAGATGTGCAAAATACTATTTAAAATCACACTATAATGTGTTTTTACGGGCCATTTTTATCCAGAATACTTGCTGTTTTCAAGTCACCACTCAAACACTCCGAAATTGTCGTCCTGAAGCATCTCGTTGATCTCATCCACATCAAAATATTCCGGATCGTAGTGCTCGCCAACCCACTCTTTGTAATCTTCGTGCTCCGGGTGATTGGGATTTTTCATCGCCTTTTTGAACTCCTGAAATCCCCGGATTCCTCCAACATCTTCGGGCGGACAGCTTAATGCTCCGGCAGTACATACCGGCAATGCACCTTCGTAGTCATCGATCACTTTTTCGAGCGTAATCGCATGTTCCCAGCCATCTCCGAAATCATATTCGTAAATAATCTTTTCGTTTTTCTTTTCCAGCAATCTGCTGATTCACACCACCTTCTTTTTTAAAACAGAAATTCTGCATACTGATTGCACTAATTTAATATCTTGAGTATTCTGTCAAACATTAAAAGATTGCAACTCTGTTTTAACCTGAAAAAATATCTTCCATATGAAGTCATCACGCCGAACTTTTTTAAAAACCTCCGGTTATGCTGCTGCTGGAGTTGCTTTGTCCGGAACCATGTTAAGTTTTTGTACTCCTGCAAACAGAGAACATATGCCGTTCGGGTTACAGCTCTATACGTTGCGTCATGTAATTGGTGATGATCCCCGGGGAGTTATCAGCCAGGTTGCAGATTTTGGGTATAAGCAGATTGAGAGCTATGAAGGGCCTCTTGGAATGTTTTGGGGAATGGGAAACAGGGATTTCAAATCGTTTCTTGATGATCTTGGCATTACCATGATTTCTTCACATGCCAATGTGTTTGATGACCTGGAACGAAAAGTTAATGAGCTTGCTGAGATTGGTGTTGAGTACATTGTCAGTCCGTGGATCGGTCCGCAGGATAGCCTTGATGATTACCGGGCCATTGCAGAACAGTTTAACCAGGTTGGTGAAATTGCCAATAATTCGGGCCTTAAATTTGCCTATCACAATCATGCATATACGTTCGAAGAGCAGGAGGGAGAGTTACCACAGGATATTCTGATGGGAAATACCGATCCCGATCTGGTTGAGTATCAGCTCGATATCTATTGGGTTGCGATTACCGGTGAAGATCCGGCTGCCTGGTTCAGGCGTTATCCGAACAGGTTTACAACCTGCCATGTGAAGGATCTTGCAAATGGTGATGATCCCGAATCAACCATTCTTGGTACAGGCACCATTGATTATCCATCACTGCTTCCGGTCGCAAAGGAAAATGGTATGAAATATTTTATCGTTGAACAGGAAGCATATACCAATACGACTCCGCTGGATGCAGTCAGGGAAAATGCGGAGTATATGAGAAACCTGGTGATATAGGGTTCCGGCCGAATC
>SLKH01000069.1 GCA_007134665.1 Balneolaceae bacterium | reverse complement strand
ATGGTAAAAGTGGAATCATGAAACGGCTGTGCTAACTCCCTGTCACTATCCCAAATTCGGTTTCTGTTTACATCATCTACCCAGATTGCTTTGTAGGTATCCTCAGCAAGATATGAAAATTGTACTCTGCCGGAAGTATCCGTCTGTGCAACGTAATTGGCTCTTTCAGTCAGATCGAACGGAGAGCGATACAAAAAAACCCGATACCCTGAGTCTCTTTTACCGTCATGTGCCTGGCGAATGGTTGCTGTTGCACTCCCATCGTCGATTTCCGGGCCTGTAGATATGGCAAAGTCAAATTGACTGGCCATATTGTTATTATTCATATCAGAAAGCTCGGTACCGATTTTGATAATCACTGTTGTGTTATCCGGCAGGTTTCTGTCAAACTCAACAATAGCCGTTTTTCTTCTCCAGCTTACTTCATATCCAATCGCCAAATCCGGTTCTATTTCAAGTGCATTCAGAAAAGATGACCTGTTCACAAATTTTGAAAATGTAATTCGGAATTCCCGTCCATCAAAATTTACAGTTTCATTTGCAGGTCTTGTTTGTTCAATCACCGGCCCGGTTCTGTCGGGCGGGCCACCAGTTGGAGGAACAGGAGTTGCACATGAAACGAGCAAAAAGAAGATAATAACCGGGTACCAAAATAATTGTAGCCTGATATTCACTTACTAAATTGTCGTATTATAAATTTTTCGAAATATACAAAGAATGAACCGATTTATAGTCTTTTCACTATCATATCCGTTTTCAGCTGCGGGAATGCTTTCTTATTTTAAACTGTAATTCTTATCACCATCGTAACATGTATATCAACAATCCGGCAACTTATACTGATTATTACGAACTGACTATGGCCCAGGGATATTATAAATCGGGCCTTTATAAGAAAAAAGCTGTTTTCGATTACTTTTTCAGAAAAGTTCCTTTTAATAGCGGATATGTTGTTTTTGCCGGACTGAATGAATTACTCGAGACACTTGACCAATTTAAATTTCAAAAAGAAGAACTTGAATATCTCGACAGCCAGGGTTTCGATCCCGATTTTTTAGAATATCTGAAGAAATTTCGTTTTACAGGTAATCTGTTTTCAGTTCGGGAAGGTGATATCGTTTTCCCGAAAGAGCCCATTATACGAGTTGAAGGAAATCTGGTTGAAACTCAGATCATTGAAACGTTAATTCTGAATATACTTAATTTTCAATCGCTCATCGCAACCAAAGCATCTCGATTAAGATTTGCAGCAGGAAACAGGAGTGTACTGGATTTCGGCCTGAGGCGCTCGCAAGGGCTGGGAGGAGTGCATGCAACACGAGCTGCTATTATTGGCGGAGTAAATGGTACATCCAATGTGTATGCTGCTAAATTGTATGGCCTGCCTGCAAGTGGCACGATGGCTCATTCCTGGGTGCAATCGTTTGATGATGAGATCACTTCTTTTCGTACGTTTGCAAAATATTTTCCTGACAATTGCATATTGCTGGTTGACACCTATAACACACTGGAATCTGGAGTTCCCAATGCTATTATTGTCGCCAAAGAACTTGAATCCAAAGGACATCAATTGCAGGGAATTCGGCTTGACAGCGGAGACCTTGCCTATTTTTCACGTCAGGCAAGAAAGATGCTTGATGATGCCGGATTAGGTTATGTGAAAATAGCAGCGTCCAATCAACTGGATGAACAGATCATTAAAAGCCTATTGTCACAGGACGCCCCCATCGATGTATTCGGTGTCGGCACCCGTCTTGTTACGGGACAGGATTCACCAGCACTTGACGGGGTTTATAAACTCTCAGAAATTGACGGAAAACCAACATTGAAGATTTCTGAAAATATTGAAAAAATTACACTTCCCGGTAGAAAAAAAGTATATCGTTATTTAAATAATGATGGGAGTTTTAACGGGGATGCAGTACTCCTTGAGTATGAGAAGCATATTGATATGATGATCCATCCTTATTTTGAAGCAAAAAAAAGATCCTTAACAGGAATGAACTATGAAGAACTTCTCCACCCTGTCATTCATGAAGGGGATCTTTGCCGGGATCTGCCGGAAGTCATGGAAATTGCTGAGTTTTGTAAAGAAAGGCTTGGTAAACTAAACAAGGAACATCAGCGATTTGACAATCCCCATATCTATAAAATTGGAATCAGCAAATCCCTGTATGATTTGCGTGATCAACTGATAACAAGAATGAAAAAATAGACTGTTATTATGAATGCTCTGCTCATTATAGATGTACAAAATGATTTCTGTCCTGGAGGCGCTCTCGCTGTACCTGACGGAGATCAGGTAATTCCGGTAATTAACAGAATGGTCGAATCATTCGGCCATGTCATTCAAACTCAGGACTGGCACCCCAAAGATCACAGTTCATTTGCAAGCTCACATGAAGGCAAGAATCCGTATGATACCATCCAGGTTGATTATGGTGAACAAATATTATGGCCTGACCACTGTGTTCAGGGCACAAATGGAGCTGAATTTCATTCAAAACTTGAAACCAATAAATCAGAAGTCATTATTCGAAAAGGATTTAGGAAAAAAATCGATTCATATTCTGCTTTTTTCGAAAATGATAAAAAAACCAAAACGGGGTTAAGCGGTTATCTGAAAGAACGTGGAGTGTCTGATCTGTACGTTTGTGGATTGGCAACTGATTTTTGTGTCAAATGGTCTGTTCTTGACGGTATAAAGGAAGGATTTACCATCCATGTACTGGAAGATGCTGTAAAGGGAATAGATATCGAAGGTTCTGTTGAGAAAGCCTGGAAGGAGATGAAGAGTGCAGGTGCAAATATTATTTTATCCAGCCAAATTTGACAAGTGACAGAAACGGCACAATTTGATATACTGATTTTCGGTGCTGGAATTGCAGGTTTGTCAACAGCTTATGCAGCAAACATGGCCGGTTTAAAAACGGCTGTAATAGATCAGAATAATCCCGGAAGTGGCGCCTCAGGTACCCCAATAGCCCTTGTTAATCCAGCAACCGGCCGTAAAGCAAAAAAAACCTGGAATGCGGAAGTATGCCTGACATATACCAAACAACTGTTGGAAAAAATCGCAATTTTTTCAGAAAACAGGTTTTTCATTGAAAATGGAGTAATCAGGCCCGCTTTAGATAAAAAATTGGCCGAAGGGATGTACAAC
Source organism: Balneolaceae bacterium (assembly GCA_007134665.1). GTDB lineage: Bacteria > Bacteroidota > Rhodothermia > Balneolales > Balneolaceae > SKRC01. The sequence goes on along the minus strand of SLKH01000069.1, from coordinate 7,416 downwards.
ACTTTTATTCAATCAACCTGGAGTGAAGGCTGGGTTGAATGGCTGGCAGAAGAAGAGATCATTGCACGTTTTCCCGGGTTAAAATGTATTAATGGTGGAGTATGGGTTCCAAAGGCTTTAACTGTATCCATGAATGAATTCATACTTGCACTATATCAATATCTTAAAACCAGGGGGGTTGTATTTTTTCTAAACAGACGGTTTCAGACAGATTCCGGAGTGCCATTTATTGCCAGTTGCGATTCAATTAAGATTGAAGCTGACATTGTAATACATTGTATAGGGAAAGAAATGGTTGATCATCCTGACTGGAAATTATTACCACTGCACCCGGTAAAAGGACAGACACTGAAACTGAAGCTTTCAGAATGCCTGCAGTTTAAGAGTTCCGTTTCAAGTCTCGGTTATATCGCTCAATCCCCGAATAATGATCGCACTATCGTACTTGGAAGTACTTATGAGCATCAATTTGATCATCTTCAACCAGACACAAATGGTGAGAAATACCTTATGAATCGCCTTCATAAAACCCTGCCAGATATTTATGATTACTGTCAGGAACGAACAGGCTGGGCAGGAGTTCGTGTTACCGTTCCGGATAAAAAACCGGTTGTAGGTAAACATCCGGAAATAGATAACCTATATACTTTAACTGCTTTAGGATCAAAAGGTTTAATACTTGGCCCGTTTCTTGGAAAGTTACTCATAGATTTCATTACAGATCAGGGGAGAATACCTGATATTTTCAGTATTGAGAGGCTATTCGGATAAGCTAAGATTATCTGATGAAATGCTACTTTCTATTTCACCGGACGCATTGACCGTAAAAACAGATAACATGGCTTGCTTATCGAGGTTATCAATTTTTTGATTCACATATTCTAACTGCTTCTTACTGGCACCAAATTGTATCAGTTCAAACCTGACAAGATACCAGGCATTTAATTCCTCTCCTTTTCGTCCGCTCCATACATCTTTAAACCGATAATCCAAATCATCCTGGTAAGCTTCCCTTTTTTGAATTCCGTATAACCTGAATGCTATGAAGGCAACAATCCCGGTTATAAGAATAAGACCGATATACAATATCATTGTACTCATCATCATTTATTTAGATGAATAACGATCCCTTATCAAAGATGTTATATCAAAAATTTAGATTCATCAATCTATTTATACAAATAGACCAACCTCAATTATTTAAGCGGAGAGGGAGGGATTCCCCGACAGCGGTCGGGACAGGCTTCTCATCCCTCCTTTAGGCTGATTTTGTATCTTCAGATAATAAAAGACCTGAGCTGTTCTCAAAACACAGAAAATGCGGAGAGGGAGGGATTCGAACCCTCGGTACCCTGTTGAGGGCACACTCGCTTTCCAGGCGAGCCCATTCGACCACTCTGGCACCTCTCCAAACGAGCGCAAAGATAGCCTTAATTCAGGCCTATTTCAATTAGGGATATTTAGTAATTAAAGGTAGCGGTGGTATAGGTTCTTACACCAGCTCCTTCATGGCGGGCTGCCCTGAATCTCCAGTTTAATGCTGCTTCGAGCGTAGCCCCCATAAGTCCGTACTGTATAAAGGGAAGCACTTCATATTCTTCCCTGAGTTCGTCATACATTCTGACTTCCACAATACTTGCTTCCTCAACAGTACCGTCACTATTAACAAGAAAATTCACGACCATTTCAATACGGCCTCTCAATTCATCCGGAAGTTCGGGGACACTTGGTTCCACAATTCTGACCACAGATGGTGGTAATTGAGGATTGCTTACAATAACCTCTTCATCTCCATCAATACCGGTGCCAAAATCGTCGGGAAGCTCCGGAAAATCCACAAGCTGCAATTCAGAATCAATTTCAATCACTTCTTCAATTATTTCATCGACAGGAACCGGTTGAGGCACTTGGGGCCGTGGCGGAGGTGGAGGTGCACTTTGCTGACGCGTTATTTCGATATCATCAATCAATACTTCCTCTGTAAATACAACCTCCTGAGATTGTTTGACCGTAATTTCAGTAACAGGCCAAAGCCTGAATGTCAAAATCATACCGATAAGAACGAAAACAAGGCCATACATGATCCTTATACGATATTCTGTTTCGGGTATAATACTTGTATTTATCTTCTTAAGTGACAATTACGTGAATGGTAATTAATTGTTAAGTTGGCAGAGATGATCAACCATGGCAGGTTTTCGTCTGCATTGTACCGGCCCTGGAAAACGTTACGATTCAGGCTACTCGACTGAATTCAACCGATTCCATAAATTTTTAAGAGAACAGGTCTTATTCGCCACGTTTTAAACGTATTTAAACTTTTATTCATTGCAATGTTCAGTTCATACTTCAGGAACGATTTGAAAGAGCTTTCCTGATGAAACCGTCATTTTTTTCCAGCAGTTGTGCACATTTGTTTCGATCATAACCTGTCAGTGCCATTAACAATGCTGTTTTAACATGTCCATCTGCCAAATTAAGCAATCGTTCAGCTTCCTGGTAATCCTTATCAGCAAGAAACATGATAATTCTCTTGGCCCTTTCCTTTAATTTATTATTCGTCAACATCAAATCTACCATGACATTCTCATACACTTTACCAAGCCGGATCATTGCTCCGGTTGTTATCATATTTAGTACCATTTTTTGAGCAGTTGCACTTTTCATCCTTGTACTGCCCATGATAATTTCAGGGCCAACGACAACATCGATCATGATATCAACATCGATATTAACAGAGTCGGCAGGTACAGTTGTTACAAAAATAGTTTTGCAACCACGTTTTATTGCTTCCTTGATGGCTCCATGGACATAAGGCGTTCTGCCACTGGCCGCGAGGCCACATACAATATCCTTATTTGTAACCCCGGCCTTGATGATATCCTTCACCCCATTACTTTCATAATCTTCAGCATCTTCCTGTGCGGTAAACATCGCCTCTTTCCCTCCGGCAATAAATCCGCGGACAGTTTCCGGGTCAACACCAAAAGTCGGGGGGCACTCTGCTGCATCGAGTACTCCCAGCCTGCCACTTGTACCTGCCCCAAAATAGAGAAGCCTGCCACCCCTTTCTATCGAATTTTTTACAAGTTCAACAGCTTCAGCTATCCTCGTCAGTTTCTTTGATACACTTTCCGCTACCGTTAAATCCTGTTTATTGATGAGTTTCACTATCTCTTCTGATTCAGCGAGATCGATTTCCATTGAATCAGGATTTCTCTGTTCCGTTAAGAGGTTCTTCAACTGTTGAAACAATTTCTCTTTGTCGTAATTATTTTCCAAAATAAACAGTTTTAACGGCGATTCTTCCACCAGTTAGAGTTTCCGGGATTTTTATTTTCAGTAATTTGATTCCCGGTGTTTGATTGATTTTCGAGATGCTCAGTCAGAAGTGATGCAACGACAGATATAACTGAAGAGTTTTCCGAACCATTTATATTCATTTGACCGGCAGAGAAATTTTTATTTATAAAATGTGTGTCATACTCCCCATTTTCAAAATCTTCATGATTCATCACGAATTCACAAAAAGGGATGGTTGTACGACATCCAGATATCTTATAGTCCTGCAGTGCACGTTTCATCCTGTTGATCGCCTGGTTTCTGGTTGGTGCCACAGTACAGAGTTTTGATATCATCGGGTCGTAATTGATCGTAACTTCCTGGCCTTCTTCAACACCTGAATCAACCCGAATCCACGGCCCTTCTGCTGGCCTGTGTTTCGTCAGTACTCCTGTGCTCGGCAAAAAATTATCCGAGGGATCTTCAGCATAAATTCTGCACTCAATTGCATGCCCGTTTCTGCTGATTTCACTTTGTGTGAATGGCAGTTTATTCCCTTCAGCAACATGAATCTGCATCTCGACAAGATCCACTCCTGTAATCAACTCTGTAACTGGATGTTCAACCTGCAGCCGGGTATTCATTTCCAGAAAGTAAAAGTCCATGTTTTTATCTACCAGAAATTCAATTGTTCCGGCACCTGTGTATTTACAAGCCTTCGCCGCAGCAACTGCTGCTTCTGCCATAGATCGCCTTAATTCCGGGGTTAACAATGAAGAAGGTGCTTCTTCAATTACTTTTTGGTGTCTCCGCTGAATAGAACATTCCCGATCGTAAAGATGGACAATGTTACCAAATGTATCTGCCAGGATTTGAAATTCAATGTGCCTTGGTGACTCAAGATATTTTTCAACATACACCCTGTCATCTCCAAATGCACTTTGTGCTTCCGATTTCGCTGCTTTTACTCCTGAATCAAATTCATCAATACTTCTGACGATTCTCATTCCTTTACCTCCACCTCCTGCTGCCGCCTTGATAAGTACAGGAAAACCTATTTTCCCTGCAAAATCTTTAGCTTCATCAACATGTTGCAAAGCACTCTCAGTACCCGGAGGATAAGGTACCCCTGCCATTTTCATCAGTTCACGTGCTTTGGTTTTATCTCCCATCAGGCGAATTGCTTCAGGGTCCGGACCAATAAAAATCACGTTTTCACTCTGACAAGCTTCTGCAAAGTCTGCATTTTCACTCAAAAAGCCGTAACCGGGATGAACAGCCCCTGCACCTGTTTTGATAACTGCTTCCATAATCTTATCAATTACCAGATAGCTTTCAGACGAAGCTGACCTGCCAATATGCACGGATTCATCTGCTGCCAATACATGAGGCGATTCCATGTCTGCATCTGAATACACAGCTACTGTTTTAATTCTCAAATCCTTACAGGTCCTGATTATCCTGAGGGCAATTTCCCCCCTGTTAGCTACCAGAATTTTTTTTATGTCAGGCATACAGTTTTATTATACCGATTTATAATTATCTGAATAGATGAGCAAATATAAAAGAAATGAAAGTGAAGTATAAGACGTGTACTGAAAAAGAAAATTTGTTATTTGCTCACGCGGTTGAATGAATCTTGTAAAAAATACCGGGAATAACTGACAATTTTTCTCTTGTATTTAAAAATGCCCTGTTATTAAAAACCTGAAAGTTGGATTCTTCTATTTTATCCAGAATACGACTGTAGTTTTCTCGTGCAAGGTAAACAGGCAGACGGCTGTCTTGTTCAAGCATTTGTATTCCTTTGTCTGCACTCATATAATATCTGCGGGTTCGGGCAACCTGAAAGCGCATGAATTGCACAAAATTGTCGTCGATGTGAGCTTCGAAGAGTTGTTGCTCAGAAATTCCAAATAGTTTAAGCTCATCCTGCGGCAAATAAATTCTATCTTTTCGAAGATCTTCACCTATATCTCTAAGTATGTTGGTTAACTGCATTGCTATACCCAAATCGATGGCATGTTGTAATGCCATCTTATTCATGTATCCAAATACCTCACTTGTCATTAATCCAACGATAGAAGCTACCTTAAATGAATAGGCATAGAGCTCATCAAAATTTTTGTATCTCTTCTTTTCAAGATCCATCATCACTCCCTGCATCAACTCAAGCGGCAGACTGACAGAAATATGATATCTCTTCAACACATCCGAGAAAGCAATAAGAATGGGATCGTCCTGTACAAGCCCTGAATAGGTATTCAGCAGGTTTTCTCTGAACAGATCCAGTCTCAACCGGATGTCATCTATTGAAATTTTTTCCATAACCATCAGATCCATTGCCTCGTCAACGAGGTCGTCGAGATATCGGCATAAACCATAGATAGCAAAGATGCTTCTCTGCTTTTCACGTGGTAAAAACCTTGTGGCCATGTAAAATGTTTTTGCATGACATCGGGTAATCTCCCTGCAATGAGAATAAGCTTTCTGCAATTGAATATCCGAAACCTCATCAATCACAGCTTTGTGAAATGAAGTTCTTTCATAAAGAGGTCTTATAAGATTATAAGGGATAGTAAAAAGATTGCTCATTCACGTATTATTTTATTATGCACATGATAGTCAATGCTTAAATACCATCAAATAGTTCCCTTAATCAGAAAAGTAATCTTTTTAGTAAGTTTTATCGTATTTTAGCTCAATTTCCACACATCCAGGATTACTTTAACTGAATAATTCAATCCAAAGTGGAAAATTGGTTTTTTAATTAAATCAAAACCATGAATACACAACATAAAAAAATTACCATTTACCAGGTCGCTGAAAAAGCGGGAGTTGCCATTTCAACAGTTTCCCGAGTCTTAAATGATTCACCCAATGTTTCTGAACAGACGAAAAAGAAAGTTCAGGAGGCAATATCCGAATTAAATTTCCGTCCGCAGGTAAGTGCCCGTAAACTCGCCAGCAGAAAGCCGCAAATGCTGGCGATTGCAGTCCCATCGTTTACAACTCCTTTTTTTAATGAAGTACTGAAAGGTGTTAAAGATCAAATCAAGGAGATGGATCTCGATATCATCATCTATAATACCGGTTCCAAAAATCCCGATGTTGCTGTAGAAAATTTCTTTGACCGCGGTACCGCTGATGCGATCATTGCAATTTCTATCAATTTGACAGATAATGTTCATAAACAGATCCAGGTATCGGGAATTCCAACGGTATTGGTCGGCTCAAGCCACCCAGATTACAATTATTATGAACTTAATGATTACAGCGGTGGATTTATTGCCGGTGATCATTTGATCAAACAGGGATACCAAACTTTGGGTTTAATACTTCCGGCAGTTGACACGCATGCATCATCTGAACGAAAACGTGGTTTTATCGATGCGATGAAAAAATATAATATTCCGGTCAACGAGAAATTTTTTGTAAGAGGTGATAGTACAAAGCATGCCGGATTTACTGAAGAAGCCGGATATGAAGCAATCTTTCACTTCAGGGAGTTGGGAGAATTTCCGGAAGCGATCTTCTGTTTAAACGATACTCAGGCAATCGGAGCACTTCATGCTCTTAACAAACTCGGAATGAAAGTACCGGACGATGTAGCACTGATGGGATACGATAACATAAAGTTTGCCAAATATCTTGATCTGTCTACCATCGATCAGCAAATGCATAAGGTAGGAATTCTTGCAACCAAACGACTTGCTGAAATCATTAAAAATCCCAATTCCAAACTGGAACAAACAAGAATTGAACCGGTTTTGGTAAAACGAAATTCTACAAAAAAAGTTAAATGATCAGTATTTCAGAGGAAGAAAGAGAGAAAGCCCTTGACTCCTGCATCATTGATACACATCATCCAGGATTAAATGAACCTTACCGGGGAAAAGTAAGAGACGTATACCAATTACAAAACGACCTGCTTGGTATAGTTGTAACAGATCGAATTTCTGCCTTTGATCATGTTATGAAGCAAGCTATCCCCTTTAAAGGACAGATATTAAACCAGCTTTCTGCTTTCGGATTTGACAAGGTAAAAGACATAGTTCCGATTCACGTTGTTGATATTCCACACCCAAACATAACCATTGCAAAAAAATGTGAGTTGATCCCGATTGAAGTTGT
>SLKH01000201.1 GCA_007134665.1 Balneolaceae bacterium | reverse complement strand
TCTCTACAGCAGAAGTGTTGCCAGGAGAAAATCTGCAAGAAGAACAAAGATACAACCCAATACAGTAGCCTGGGTGGTACTTTTACCGACACCTTCCGCCCCGCCGCTTGCATAATACCCTTTGTAACAGGCAACCGAGGTGATCAGAAATCCAAATACAAACGATTTAACAAAGCCGAATAATACATTCCAGGGTGCAAAATACATCTGCGCCCCATGCAAAAAATCAGAACTGGGTACTACTCCAGTGAGTATACCTGCAGCAAGCCCGCCGCCGATACCAAAAATACAAGCTACAACATATAATACCGGGAACATTAATAAGCCTGCCATTACACGCGGAACAACGAGGAAAGAAACCGAATTGAATCCCATGGACTCCAGTGCATCGATCTGTTCACTTACTTTCATTGTGCCAAGTTCCGTGGCAATACGTGCTCCTACTTTACCGGCTAAAACCAGGCTGGAAATTACCGCTGCCAGCTCAATGATAATTGATTCGGAAACAATGGCACCAATCGTGGACAAGGGAATAAACGCAAGTTCAAGCTGATAGGCCGTCTGAATTGTCATTACAGATCCGGTAAACAGGCCGGTCAGCATGATAATCCCGAAAGAGTCATATCCAACCTTTACCAATTCATTGAATAGGTTTTTCCGATACGTACTAAACTCAGTAGAGGAACGAAGTGCCTGGTAGAGGAGGGTTGTATATTTTCCTAATTCTCGTAATGCGTACATAAAACATACCTGAACCGACTCTTTCTGTCAGTAATGAGCGTCTGTCTTTTTGTTATTCAGATTCAATTACAATCTATTATATTACAAAAGTTTTGCTCCATTTGTTAAACAACCAGGCAAAATCTATGCCTTTTATCTAACAGGTGTTAATATACAACATTTAAATTCTCTATCTTTTACCGACTTTTATACCCGGAATTAATTGACTTATGATTCGATATTTGACCGCCGGTGAATCACACGGACCGGAAATTACTGGAATAGTTGAAGGAGTACCTGCTGGGCTTCCGATTACAGAAGATGAAATAGCTCTACATCTTACACGCCGGCAGCAAGGTTATGGCCGTGGGGGCAGGATGGCTTTTGAAAAAGACCGTGCAGAAATCACCAGCGGCCTGCGATTCGGGAAAACAATGGGTTCACCGATTGCGATGCGGATGCCTAACCGGGCATTTAAAAAGGACGACAGTAACTGGCCAAAAGTGATGGCGAAAAAAGGAACTGGTGAAGATGTTGAGCCGATTACTCTTTCCCGCCCCGGCCATGCCGACCTGGTTGGAGTGCAAAAGTACCGATTCAATGATATCCGACCCGTTATTGAGCGTTCCAGTGCGAGGGAAACAGCGATGCGTGTTGCCTGCTGTACTATTGCCCGGATTTTACTGAAACAGTTCGGGATAGAGATAGGTGCTCATGTTATCAGAATTGGCGGAATCGGGTATGAAAGCTGGGAGAATGCCCGGGATATTACTGAACCGTTTATAGAAAAAGGAGCTGAATTGATATATAAAGAAGCTGACAAGTCTGATGTTCGCTGTCTTGATGAAAACCTTGGAGAGGCTATGCGTGAGGAGATCAAGGCCAAACGTAAAGACGGATCTTCACTTGGCGGTATTTATGAAATTATTGTTACCGGATTGCCGGAAGGTTTGGGCAGTTATGTCCATTGGGATCGAAAACTCGACGGACAGATAGCTCAGGCGATCATGGGGACACAGGCGATGAAAGGGGTTGAAATCGGCCTTGGGTTTGAAGCTGCTGCCAGGGCCGGGCATAATGTACATGATGAGATTACCTACCAGGAAAACCGCTTTACAAGACGTACAAATCGGGCTGGTGGTTTGGAAGGAGGGGTTACTACCGGTATGCCACTCATTATTCGGGGGGCAATGAAACCGATTCCAACCATGATCAAGCCTCTTAAAACCGTAGATTTTGTCTCCGGTGAGGAAAAGGATACCCGTTATGAAAGGTCGGATGTGTGCGCCCTGCCAAGAGCTGTGGTCGTTGCAGAAAGTGTCATCGCACCTGTTCTTGCAAATGCATTTCTTGAAAAATTTGGGGGTGATTCGCTGGAAGAAATTATGGAACACTACAACGACCGGAAAACAGTTTGATATGAGCGATAACCGGGCAAAAATTCAAAAACTGGCAAAGATTCTGAAAAATGACCCGGAAGATTCATTTGCCAAATTTGCCCTTGCCCTTGAACTGTTGAAAAACAATCAGGTTGAAAAGCCGTTGAAGTTATTTGAATCCATCTACCGGCACGACCCAAATTATCTTGGAGTTTATTATCATCTTGGTAAATTATATCAGTCATTGAATCGATATGAAGATGCACTCACTTGTTTCCGGGAAGGTGTTGTAATAGCTAAAAATCAAAATGAACAACGAACGTTATCTGAATTGAAAGATGCACTCAATGAACTGGATATTGAAAAAAACGATGATTAGCAGAAACCCCGTTTACAGATTGCTTACAATCCTGATATTTGCTTCCTGCCTTGCCCTGGCCACTCCTCCGCCAGAGGCTCTTTCACAGTCGGATACCGGGACACACACTGTTCGCCAGGGTGATACTCTTTATAGCATTTCACGTCAATATGATATAACGGTAGCAGAATTAAGGGAGTGGAACGGGCTGGCAGC
>SLKH01000081.1 GCA_007134665.1 Balneolaceae bacterium | reverse complement strand
TGGTATACCGGACTCTGTATTGTAGTACCAGACATCCTGGAAAGTTTTTTCATACCGTGAATCCTCATCGAGAGGCCGGAAGTTTTCCATCGCAAACTGTGTAGGCCGGAAACGGATCCATGGACGTCCGTAACCCGGATCGAGAGCTCTGTCCAAACCATCGTTAAACACTTCGTACCACGGCCGGTAGTGCATATGGCTCTGGTTTCCAATATCATTCAGAATTGGATCTTCACTATTTTGTACCGACCAGAGGACTTCAGCATTCTGTTCGTTGTCATGATCAAACACATCTGCAAAGTCATCCAGCAAGACATGATTATAGTTGTTGATCACATTATCGGCCAGTGTTGCCGCCCTGGCGAAATCATCTGACTGTGCAAAGCCGGTATAGCCCCTCGTTAACAGGACAAGTGAAAGCATATGCTCTGCCGCCGGCCTGGTTGCACGTCCGAATTCACTTTGTGTTACCGGGAGGTAATTTACAGCAAATTCAAGATCTGCAATAATTGCCTCATAAACGGTACTTTGCGGCGTACGCTCTGCATCGGTTTCAACACCGACGGTTTCCTCGAGAGTCAGATGAATATCTCCGAAATGCTGGACCAGGATGAAATAAAAGTGAGCCCGCAAAAATCTGACTTCCCCGAGCTTTGAATTCATTTCTGCTTCCGTAAGGCCCTCAATATCGGCCGCACGATTTATTGCAGCATTGGTCGTGTTGATCGCCTGGTAAAAATTATTCCAGAGATGCCAGAACGGAGACGATTCCGAGTTCATCTCCGCATCGTAGTTGTTCATATAATGAAATCCGCCATGGCCGCCATTTTGAATGATGTCGGTACCCATAGCAGACAAATTACCACCTTGTTCCGAACCGTAGTATTGTTTTAAAAGTGCATAGGAAGCATTTACTGCATCCTGAAACCCTGCGGGGGTACTGTAATGGGCATCAACAGTCACACCGGAAACAATATCCTCATCCAGTACATCACAGGATACCAGCACCAGGGATGCCAAAGTGAGTGCGCCAAAAATATGTTTTAAATTTTTCATTGTTCTGAGATCTTGCAATTAAAAATTGATATTCACACCAACGGTAAACAGTTTTGTACTTGGCCCATTGCCCGCACCAATAACCCCACCATACGACTCAGGGTCAAGGCCGCTGTCCAGGCCTGAGAAAATAAATGGAGTGTCTGCATTCACATATACCCTGGCAGATCGAAGCCCAAGTGTATTTAATGCTGATCCCGGCAGGTTATATCCAAACTGGATATTTCTGACTTTCAAAAAGTCACCTGACTGATATCCACGGCTGGAACTGTTGAGAGGAAACTCACGGGTTCCATCCGGCTTTGGAGTATCGTTCGACGGGTTATCCGGCGTCCAGTAGTTCACATTCAGGTTATTATATCTTCCCTGAAGGGTACTGTTATTCACCAGGAATTGATTATAAATTGTGTGGCCAAAGCTGCCGAATATAAAAATGGAAAGATCAAAATCACGATATCTGAACCGGTTCCCGATACCACCGCTCAATGTAGGCATATCACTGCCGATTATTACCCTGTCGGCTTCAGTGATACTGCCATCCCCGGTTACATCTCTCAGTTTGATTTCGCCTGGCGACCGTCCATAGGAAGCAGCCTCAGCTTCTTCGTCCAGTTGCCAGATTCCGATCATGTCATAATCATACCATACAGTCAGCGGTTCACCGATAAACCATTGGTTTCCGATATCATCTTCTCCGGTTCCGAAAAGCTCAACAATCTCTTCACGGTTGGCAAAGATGTTTAAATTGGTGGTCCAGCTAAAGTTACCTGTATGGATATTGCTGCTGTTCAGGTTGAATTCAAATCCCCGGTTCCGGGTATCACCGATATTTTCAAGTACAGAATTAAACCCGGATGTGATCGGAATTACCCGCTCAAGCAACAGGTCTGACGTATCGGTTTGATAAAGCTCAAAGCTGCCCGCAACCCTGTCGCCCCAGAACCCGAAGTCGAGCCCGATGTTGAATGTTGATGACGTTTCCCATCTTAAATCCGGATTTGCAAGGGAGGTTGGCCTGAATCCAAAGCCGGAACTTCCTGCAAATGAATACGTGGTTCGGCTGAGCCCTCCCCTTGTTTCATACGGATCAATTGCGGTGTTACCTGTACGGCCATAACTCACTCTGATTCTCAAATCTGAGAACAGATCTGAATTAGCCAAAAAGGGCTCATCACTGATTCTCCACCCCAGAGCTACGGACGGGAAAAAACCCCACTTCTGGCCTTCTGCAAGTCGGGAAGAGCCATCATAGCGCCCGGTAACCGTCAGCAGGTACCGGTCCATAAACCTGTAGTTCACCCGTGCCATATATGACATCAGGCCCCACTCTTCAAGATTACTGCCAAGCCCTTCAATCGTTGCACCGGTACCTATATTATGATATTGTTGATGTTCGTAAGGCAGTTCTGATGCGGAAAATTCAGACTCTTCAGTTCTGGACTCCTGAACACTAAAGAGGCCGGTAACCGATAACGAATGATTTTCAAAATCCTGGTTGTAGGTCAGGATATTTTCAAACGTATAAGTCAACTTTCGTTCATGTTCCTTCTCAGCAAATGGAGAACCCTCCTGTCTTGCCCCGGTCAGGCTGCCCTGGAATAACCCTCTTCGCCAGTCCTGAAGGTCGGG
>SLKH01000168.1 GCA_007134665.1 Balneolaceae bacterium | reverse complement strand
GAATCAATAAAGGCGGTCACTTCTTCATTATATGGGTGATTCTGGCGTAATTCGAGATCGGCTCCAAGCAATTCCCTTGCCTGGTCTTCGACGGTTAAAAACACATCGCTGCGAAAAGATAGAATCGCAACCAGTGCGGCTACTCCGGCAATGATTCCGCTGCTATAGAGAAACAGGCTTTTATACTGGGATCTTGCATCCCTCCATGCAGTTTTTAAACTGAATAGATCCGGAATCAGCTCATTAATCTTCATGGCCGTTAACAATTTTCAATTCTTCCGATTCCCTGTACCCGGTATATTCATCCGATGCAACATGCCCGGATTTCAGGCGGATTACGCGATCACACTGATCAGCAAGTTCCGGATCGTGGGTAACGATGATCAGTGTTGTTCCCCGGCTGCGGTTAAGATCGAAAAGAATCGATTCAATTTGTCGGCCGGTATCTGTGTCGAGGTTGCCGGTCGGTTCATCGGCAAAAAGGATATCAGGCTGGTTGATGAAAGCCCGTGCAATACCGACCCGCTGCTGTTCACCCCCGGAGAGTTGTGTCGGGTAGTGCCCGGTCCGGTCTGAAAGCCCGACAGAATCAAGTAAACGGTTTGCTCTCTCGTATACATCCCGGTACCGTTCACCCCGCAATTCAACCGGAACCATCACATTTTCAATGGCAGTGAGAGTCGGAATCAATTGGAAGGATTGAAAGATAAAACCGATATGCTTGTTTCGGACAGCTGCAAGCTGGTCTTCATCCAGGTTATTCAACAGATGGCCTTTCAGGCTTACGCTACCGGAAGTTGGCTGATCAAGCCCGGCGCATAACCCCAGCAGGGTCGTTTTACCGCTGCCGGATGGGCCCACAATTGCACAACTGATGCCGGCTTCAATGGAAAAGGTTATATTATCTAAAACAGTAAGAGGTTTATCTCCGCTTCGATAGATTTTTGTGAGATGCTGTATATCTAAAATGGGTGTTTGACTCTTCATGCTTCAAAATTAAAAGTAAGTGCAACTTTTTGAACGTTCTATTACGTTATCTTCATTCCAATGTTTAATTAGAATTTCAAGAACGTAATCGCTGATGTCGAAATTACAATTGGTTAAAATAGCATTTCCGGTGCTAATTGTTTTATCTGCTTTTATACAGGCCGGTGCTGATTTTACCGATCAAAATGATCCAAGGCGTGTAATGATCTTTGGTGACAGCATTACAGCAGGATATGGTTTGGACCAGGAACAGGCATTCCCGGCAATCTTGCAGGAAAAAGTTGATGAACTGAATTTGGATGTGGAAGTCATTAATGCCGGTGTAAGTGGTGAAACCTCTGCAGGCGGCCTAAGAAGGATTGATTGGGTATTGCAGAGGGAGTTGGATGTGTTTGTGCTCGAACTCGGTGGAAATGACGGATTGAGAGGAATTGATCCTGATGTGACCAAACAAAATCTTCAGCAAATCATGGATAAAGTATGGGCAAGCTACCCGGATACCCGGATTATACTTACTGGTATGGAAGCCCCCCCAAATATGGGCGATTCATATACATCGAGGTTCCGGCAAATTTTCAGCGAGCTTGCAGAATCGAATAATGTGATATTTATGCCGTTTATCCTTCAGGATGTCGGCGGTGACCCGGATTTGAATCAGTCGGATGGTATTCATCCAACTTCTGAGGGCCATGAAATTATTGCTGAAAACCTCTGGGAGTACCTCAGGCCGGTTCTCGATGAAATGGTTTTTGACCATTAAATGATTTTTTGTGATCCCGAAGAGATCAGAATGTGATATTTAAAAATGACACCTCATGGGCATGAAACCAATATTCTTTTGATTCAACCTGAATATTGTATCTTGTAATAATCTCTTATTTAATCACGAATTCCTATTGACTGCATATGGGTGAAGAAAATGTAAGGTTGGCAGAGAACAGGGAGCAGACCCAGGATTTCATCAAGGCATTATTGAAGGATATACGGGCATTGGGAAGAATGCTGGAAGAGGGATGGTTTGAAATTGACAAAACCCGTATCGGTGCCGAACAGGAACTGTGCCTCGTTGACAAGAATGCCAAGGCTGCACCCATTTCCATGCAAGTGCTGGAGAAACTTGCTGATAAAGCATTTACCACTGAATTGGCGCTCTTTAATCTTGAGATTAATCTGGAACCCCTGGAATTTGGAGGTAAATGTCTTTCCCGGATGGAAAAAAACCTGCAGGCACAGGTTGATAGAGTTCGGAAAGTGGTGAATGAACTCGGGGGGGAAATCGTACTGACCGGGATACTCCCCACGATTCGCAAGGTCGATATTGATATTCAAAATTTAACGCCATTGCGGCGTTATGAGGCCCTGTGTGAGGCGATCAACAAACTGAGAGGTGGAGAGTATGACCTTAGAATTCAGGGAATGGATGAGTTGCTGATGCGTTTTGATTCCCCGCTCATTGAAGCGTGCAATACGGGTTTCCAGGTTCACCTCCAGGTGAGTCCGGATGAGTTTGTAAATAAATATAATATCGCCCAGGCGATAACAGGCCCGGTACTTGCATCGGCCGTAAATTCACCAATTTTATTTGGTAAACGGTTGTGGCAGGAGACACGGGTCGCCCTTTTTCAACAATCGGTCGATACAAGAAAAGTAAGTGATCATCTGAGGGACACCAGTCCCAGGGTGACCTTTGGAAATGAGTGG
>SLKH01000233.1 GCA_007134665.1 Balneolaceae bacterium | reverse complement strand
TCACTTTCTTCTGACATTCCATACTCCCAATTGTACTCACGGAAAAGAAGGTTTCTGAATTCCAGCTCCTGCTGATAAATTCCAGTAAGTGCCATTTCAAGGAAATGCCTGTCATCGGAATGGGGCCCGATCAGCCGTGCCATTTTGTCAAGTGTAGTCGATCGGTTTGCTTCCCCCAGTGAAGCAAGCAGCTGCAGGCGTACGAACGGGGCATTTTCTGATTCGATAATTCGTTCCAGTGTTTGAAGAACAACAGGGTCACCTTCCCTGATTTCAGGTTCCAGGATCCGGATGGCGGAAGCCCGAATGCGCGGATGTTCATCATCAAGGGCGGTAATGGCAAGTTGAGCCAGGGAGGATGATTGGTATATCCGGGAATCATATCCCTCCAGAGTCCATAAGGCCTGTAGCCGGGTGTAAAAATCGAGAGACTCATCAGTCACGAATTCCTCAAGCATGCTGATGATTTCTTCGGGAGATCGCTGGACGATCAATTGCTGTGCCTGATCCCGGTACCAGCCGTTGCGGTGTTTCAAATACTCAGCCAGTTCGGAAGGTGATTTTTGATATAATTTCGGAGAATTGTAATCAATATCACGGTCCTCCCGCACAATACGGTAGATCCGGCCGAACTTTCCCAGCCCGCCGGGTTCATGCAAGCCGTGCTCAACGGTATAATCCCTCAGAAAATCGGTTAAAAAGCGTGCATGCTGAAAGAGTCCCCGATACATGTCAACAATATACAGCGAGCCGTCCGGAGCGTTATACATATTGACGGGCCGGAATCGCTCATCGGTGGAAGTGAGAAATTCGTGCTCTTCATAAGCGAATCTGGCAACAGCATCGATTGCACCCGGGTTATCATCAAGCCCCACAAGCCGTTTGATGAGGTTGGCCGCGGGTTCGGGTACAAATGCATTACCCCTGTACTCCTCACCAAATTGATCGCCGCGATAAATAACCGGCCCGGTTGTGGATGTGCTTCGTTTCAGGGTACCGTCTTCACGAACTTCATTATTGATCCGGTAACCCCGGTTCACACCGGTTGGATGAGCAGGCCACATGGTTTCACTCTCGGCTATGTTTTCGTAAATACCAGTTGATAGATTGAAGTCGGGATGCCTCTCGCTGTATCCATAGGGAACCAGGTGGGTTGTGAGTGTCCGCGTGTTATGAGAAGAATAGATACGCCCCCAGTCGTCCTGCGAAATCCCCCACTGATGCAGGTTTTCGAAGTCGCGCGTTTCCCATTTTCCGTTTCGGTATCGGAGGCTTTCAACACCACTGTACACACTGTGAATCCAGTTATCCATGCCCCACATCAGGCCGTTGGGCATATGTTCTACATTATCTGTTTCCGGCTCTCCGTATTGATCATATACCAGCTCTTGTGTATCCCCGATTCCGTTGCCTGTAGTATCCCGGATCAGCCAGACATTCGGGGGCTCGCCAAAAAGTACTCCGTCATCCAGCACCTTGATAGCCCGCGGCAACACCAGCCCGTCCATAAATACATGGCTGTGGTCCATCACTCCATCTCCGTTCGTATCCTCAAGGACAACAATTCTGCTTTTGGGAATTCTCTCAAGGGCTGATGTTTCACTATCACTTTTATCATGAACCGGCATATATGACGGCATTTCAACTACCCACAGGCGCCCGTTTGCATCGATATCCATCGCAACCGGGTCGACAATCTGCGGTTCGTGTGCAACAAGCTCAATACGGAATCCATCTTCCAGCTCAAAAAGGCCAAGGGTCTCTTCAGGGGGAAGTGGGGGGATTTTGAGATGATCGTATTTTGAAAAATCAGGTTCTGCCTGGGTACCCTCATCTGCTTTTTGATCAGCAACTTCTTCATTTGCATATAGTGGAGGGCCGTGATGAATACGATTTTCTTCACTTGCACTACAGCCATGAACTGCTGCTATTAAAAGCAGCCAGATACAGCAGTAGCAAAAAGAAATAGTTCGACTATAATAAAAAAATTTATTCTTCATGAAATAGTAGCCGTGATGAAATGATGATCGTGTCATGTCAACTGTAAAAGAGCTGTTGCAGAAAGTAGTCATCGGATGACTTTTTATCCAGAGACGCTGTTCATTAACTTATCCGGGCATTTCGGGGAGAGTCATCCGATGACTGATACCCGCCATTTCATTATTGACATGACAGTAACAATACGGTGAGAAAAAGTAATCCTGTTGTAAGATGGAATCAAGAAGAAAAATCATTTTACATTACCGGTAACTTTGAAGCGGGAACATATGCAAGTTCATCCTCTAAAATTTTTTTTCTGAATTATTTTGTAATCACAGTTAGATGGTAGAATAAATCACTCTCTCATAACCGGTAAACACGATTTTCGGTTGGATTTATGTATGGGGATTTTACATTTGCGCATTTCTTTAGAGTTTTTTAAATATAGAGGCGTTTACAATTTTTAATAAGCGCCTGCATTTAATTTACGGCACAATCATCCGGATGCGGATGTACGTTGGGATCTTCTCTGTTTGGATTACGGCGTCGCTGTTTTTTAAAACCCTGTTTACTTAACCGGTTAATTTAAGGTTAAATCTTACCGGTTCAAGTTTAAATCCGGGTATTGCAGTATGGTATTAATCGAAACGATAACATTAATTTGGTGATAGATGATGGGAACATTGAGACAAACTACATTTATTGCATTTGTTTTCCTGATCG
>SLKH01000073.1 GCA_007134665.1 Balneolaceae bacterium | reverse complement strand
GTACCTGCAAGGGAGGATGGGATGACGGCCTATGAATTACTTCTGAGTGAAAGCCAGGAGCGTATGCTGGTCGTTGCCGAAAAAGGCCGTGAACAGGAGATCATCGACGTATATGAAAAATGGGATCTGAATGCGGTCATCATCGGTGAGGTGGTAGAGGGCGAGAAGGTAACTTACTGGAAGGACGGTGAAATAAAAGCTGAAATTCCGGCTGATTCGTTGGTTCTGGGCGGAGGAGCTCCTCAATATGTACGAGAAGCAGAAAAACCGGCTTACCTTGATGAAGTTCAAAACTTTGATTTGCAATCACTCGAGCACCCCAGGGATCATAATGAGATTTTGATTAGTCTGCTTAAGGCACCCAATATCGCTTCAAAAAAATGGGTGCATGAACAGTATGATACTACTGTACGAACCAATACCGTTAATGCGCCCGGGGCAACAGATTCCGGTGTTATCCGGATCAAAGGAACAGACCGGGGGTTGGCCGTTAAAACGGACTGTAATGGCCGGTATGTATATCTGAACCCAAGGAAAGGCGGGCAGATTGCAGTTGCAGAAGCAGCAAGAAATGTTGTTTGCAGCGGGGGACAACCTCTGGCGATTACAAATTGTCTGAATTTTGGTAATCCATACAAACCAGATGTATACTGGACCTTCCGAGAAGCTCTGGCCGGCATGGGTGATGCTTGTAAAAAACTGAACACCCCGGTAACAGGAGGTAATGTCAGTTTTTATAATGAGAATCCAAAAAGTGCCATATTTCCAACTCCTGTCATCGGAATGCTGGGTCTCGTAGAGAACGTAAATGAACAAGTCATGACACCGGGCTTCAAGGATCAGGGAGATGTTATCTATTACCTTGGAGCGAAAAGAAATGGGCTGGGTGGATCTGAATACCTGAACACGATTCATGGATTGACAACCGGAGATGCACCAGACATTGATCTTGATTTTGAAGTACATCTGCAATCGGTCGTTTTAAAAGCAATCCGGCAGAAAAAAATTAATGCAGCTCACGATGTATCTGACGGTGGACTGGCAGTGGCGATTGCAGAAATGGCAATCTATTCCGGCATTGGTGCAGTACTGACCGTGAAAGAACTTAACGGTTCTTACTATGATGTACTATACAGTGAAGCTCAATCCGGTGTAGTCGTGACAGTGCCGCGGTCACAGGCTGCCAATTTTGAACGTTACTGCAAGAAGGAAGAACTGCCATGTAATGAATTAGGAGTTGTCGGCGGCAATAAGCTTGAAATTGACGAATTTATTCAATTGAGCGTGGACGAAATTGCTGAAATTTATGAATCAGTTCTCCCATCAATGATGGAAGAGTAAGATTTTCACCCAAAAAGGCTTAACGACTTTTTTGGGTTTAATTTTCAAATCAAATTTCGAATACGAGCTCAACGGATTCAAACGGTTCTTCGAACCGTAGTTCAAGATTTACATCTTCCTCGACATTCTGGACTTCATTGTTTTCATCTTCATATGTGAAAATAATTCGGGTAATCACTTCCTGAGTTTCACTGGCTACCCCCGTTTCAATTATACCATTCATATCCGTGGGTTCTTCACCAAGCAAAACTGGGTTGGGAGTGTTCTCCGTTTCTACTGAGAATACAAACACCTCTTCACTCACAGGGTCCCCGGTTTCTGCATAAGAGAACTTAGCAACTACCGTCGCTTCAGCAATTTCATTAATTCCTGGGTCCGATGTATCGTCAAGGCATCCAGTTAATACCAATCCGGTGAAAAGGAGTGGTAAAAATAACTTCTTCATATGATTTTCCCGCTATCAGATAGCTGTAATGGTTAAAAAATAAACCGTATGTACATATAGAAAAACTGAAGAAACGCGATTAAATTCTATTATCAGTTGTTAAAAGTTATCATCGAGTTCTTGTAAGAATGTAATTTTGTCCTCGTGTGAGATAAATCTGGCTATCGTTCTCTAATGTAACCCTCGTGAGCAAGCATCCGGCCGGTATCGTCATAAGCTTCCTTGTTTTCAGGCGCCCAGGTGCCAAGTCCATCCACATAACGGTTATACATACAGAAAGCTGCAGCTATTAAAACGGTATCATGGATTTCCCTGTCAGTAGCACCTTCATTTTTGGCTTGATCTATATCGTCAGAACTTACCTTATTGCCCTGTTCCTGTACTTTTTTTGCAATCTGTAATAGTGCACGCAGTTTGTCACTGATCGCAGTAGTTTGAAAGTCTTGTTTGATGTCATCAATTATATCAAGGTTTCCATCAAGGTGGTGAGCTGCAGCCGCTCCGTGAGATGTATGACAAAAATGACACTCATTCTGGTAAGATACATAGGATGCGATCATTTCTCTTTCAGCCGATGTAAGAGTTGAGGGACCGCGCAATAAGATTTCAGCAAGTTCAGACATGGGTTTTGCTGTCTCCGGAAATTGTTGTAGTAAGCCGCTGATTCCGGGTAACTTGTTATCCAATTCTATATAGGCCATTTTAATAAGAAGATTGTTTATATTGACAATTAATTGGTGATATTAATTAATATCAGTGGTTTATGAAAGAATTAAATTTTATTTCTGATATTTCAAAAATTTAAATAAACACATGACAAGTCCAACATTACACCTGAATAATTGAAATGGAATTATTAAACGCGGATTTTGTAAATTGACTTTTCATCGTAACCGGAAACTTCCTGTTGTGATAATTTAATATT
>SLKH01000059.1 GCA_007134665.1 Balneolaceae bacterium | reverse complement strand
GCACCGGACCCTGACGGCAATGGTGTCATCCTCGCCTTTAAAAGTGCATTGCAAATGGCCGGGATAAAACCTGATGATATTGATCACATCAATATGCACGGTACATCAACTCCACTTGGTGATATTGCAGAAACAAATTCCATTAAGAAGGTATTTGGTGATCACGCCTATAAAATGAATCTGAATTCTACCAAATCGATGACGGGCCATATGCTTGGCGCGGCCGGTGCTGGAGAATCGGTTGCCACATTGTTGTCAATCTACCACAATATGGTACCTCCTACGATCAACTATTCAACACCCGACCCCGAATGTGACCTGAATTATACTACCAATGAGGCGGAGGTGCGTGATATCAGGTATGCAATGAATAATGCATTTGGATTCGGAGGCCATAATACAACTCTCGTTTTCAAGAAATTTGAAGAATAATCGATGTTTCAGTGGCTAAAGAGTAAATTTCAAAAAGCTGCTGATCCGGCTTCTTACACACTTGTCAATAAGGATGACCGGTTAAAATTTCTCGAAGAGATACTTGGATTTGAAATCAGTGATTTCACTCATTATGAGCGGGCCCTGCGTCACAGATCGATCATAGACGGTGATCAGTACGAAAATTATGAAACCTATGAACGGCTGGAGTTTCTCGGTGATGCTGTTCTCGACCTGATTATTACAGAAATTATCTTTGATCGTTATCCCTCCGAGGATGAAGGGTTTATGACAAAACTCCGTGCCAAGCTCGTCAAAGGTGATACTCTTTCCAAACTGGCAGGAAAGCTTGAACTGAACAGGATACTTGAAATTGGTGAACGGGCAAAAGGCCAGGGTATTGAACTGTCAAAAAGTGTACTATCCGATGTATTTGAATCGCTTGTTGCAGCAATTTATTTGACTGAAGGGTATAAGACAACCTACCGGTTCGTTGAAAAGGTGATTGACAGCTTTCTGGATCTTAAAAAAATTTCTATCACGGTTGATAATTTTAAAAGTGTACTTCTTGAATTGACTCAAGCCAATAAATTGCCACTTCCGCAGTACAGAGTCATAACTGAATCAGGGCCCGGGCATGATAAGACTTTTAAAGTCGCTGTATCAGTTGAAGGGGATGACTATGGAACGGGAGTTGGGAAAAGTAAAAAACAGGCAGAACAGATAGCAGCTAAAGAGGCTATCAAACATCTCGAATCGAAACTGCAACTTTCATCATAAATAAGCCGGCAACGTCTTGTTTTTTGTTTCAGGAAGTACGATTCTGTAAACCGATTTTACAGGCAGAAATCTTCACTGCCAACTGTAAATTTTCAATCTTTAACCGGTGAATGATGATACAACTTTTAAAACCGGAATTTGATGAGCTGATCGAGTCGAAAGATTGGGTGGCCCTGAAAGAGTCACTTCAGGATGTTCCTTCAGTTGATATTGCTGAACTGTTGGAAGAATTAGAAACAGAAGTTGCAGTGGTCATTTTCAGGCTTCTCAAAAAAAGCAAAGCCGCCGATGTTTTTACATATCTCAGCACTGCCAAAGGCCTCGAACTGCTCGAAGTGTTCAGTAAAAAGCAGTTAAGTGATGTGATGAACAATCTTGAGCCGGATGAACGGGTTGCCCTGATGGAAGAGCTGCCCGGACATTTAACCCAGAGAGTCCTTAATACCCTGCACCGGGATGATATTGCCCAGGTGCTCCGACTTCTCGGTTATCCGCCCGAAAGTGTTGGGCGTCTGATGACCACCAATTATGTGAAAGTAAAAAAAGACTGGAGCATTGATAAAAGCTTTGAGCACATCAGAAAGTATGGCCAGACAGCTGAAACAGTAAATGTTATTTACGTTGTAAATGAGCAGGAAAAACTGATTGATGATCTTCGCCTCAACCAGTTAATCGTGGCCGATCCCAAATCTTATATCAGGGATATTATGGATGATTCATTCGAAGCGCTCAGTGCTTTCGATGACCAGGAAGAAGCCGTTCGGATGCTCAGTAAGTACGATCGGGTTGCCCTGCCTGTTGTAGATTCCGATGGAGTCCTGGTGGGCATTGTAACGGTGGATGATGTTCTTGATGTTGCTGAAGAAGAAACCACTGAGGATATGCAGCTTATGGCCGGTATGAGTGCGCTGGATAATGTCTACTCACAAACCAATATGTTTACGATGGTTCGTAAAAGAGTTGGCTGGCTTATTCTGCTTTTTTTAGGGCAGATGTTCACAGTTACTGCCATGGCTGGTTACGAATCAACACTGGAGGCTGCAGCGGTACTTGCATTGTTTATACCAATGATTATTTCAAGCGGTGGTAACTCCGGTGCACAGGCAGCCACTCTGATCATTCGATCGATTTCTACTGATGACCTGAAACTGGCTGACTGGCTAAGTGTGCTCAAAAAAGAACTGATGTCCGGATTTTTTCTTGGATCCGTTCTCGGGGTGATGGGTACAATTGTTCTATCAACCTGGATGGTTTTACGCGGAGACCCATTCTCATTTATTGTGTTTATGCAGGCGCTTACAGTTGGTACCAGCCTTGTGTGTGTGGTTATGTTTGGAAATATTAGCGGGTCTATGTTACCGTTTATAATGTCGAAGCTCGGCTTTGATCCGGCAGTTACATCAGCACCGTTTGTTGCCACACTTGTTGACGTAACAGGAATATTAATCTACTTTTCAATTGCCGTTGCATTGTTAAGCGGCGTGGTTCTTTAAACAAACTTTTTATGAAACAATATCTT
>SLKH01000268.1 GCA_007134665.1 Balneolaceae bacterium | reverse complement strand
GCATCATCGGTGGGAGCAAAAAGGGTATATGGCGTATCCCCGTCAAGTGAGTCCTGTAAATCGGCATGCTGTACAGCTTCTGCCAGAATTGAGAAATCATGATTGTTTTTCGTGATTTGAAAGAGAGTTTCGTCCTGATCACCGCTATTATCAGATATAGCCTCTTCTCTCTGATGTTCTATATCGTGGAGTTCATCAATATAGGTATCGACGACCTCACATGAATATAAAATCATCACAATTGGGAGAGTAATAGCGATGTATTTAATTTTCATAACTTCTCTCCGAAGCCCGGGTTTGGCATAATCTTTTGAATTACCACCCTTTCGTTCCCAACGGATTTCAATTAAAACAACAGTCTGATGCCACATCAGATAAAAAATCCCTGCAATTCGATACTGATTTGCAGGGACTAATTATTCATAAGTAAAGAGATGAGAAATGGAAAAATGTTACACGTTTTCCAAACCGGGTATTAACACCTGTTTCATTTCCATGCTATCTGTTTTCCCTTCGATCTGTCAGCATTCGGTATTCTGAAAGTCAGAATCCCAGCAGGTTCGGATACCATTGTTGTATTGATCACTTTCGATATAGCCTTCGAAAGTATCATTATTCCAGCCGAGCTCAGATTCAACGGTGCTGCTTTCCCACCACCTCAGCGTACTTGTTGTTCCGTCACTTTCAAACAGAAATCTTTCACCATTCTCATCATAGAACAAATCGAGCAGGGTTGTGATGTCATTTTCAATCTCATAGTCTACCTGAAAAATCGGGGCAGCATCAGGTTCAAACATATCGTGGAATTGCCATGAACCGCCGGATCCGTCATGATTTACCTGGGCAGAGAGAAGAAGTGCATTTTCAAAATCCTCATCTTCGCCGGAATAACTATATGTAAGTTCCCAGTTCTGAGAATTGTTAACGGACGTTGAGGTAACTCTCATCGTTAATGATTCTCCTTCAAATGAATAAGAATATTCCCAAACCCAGGTATCCCCCTGGATTTCAGGGTCACCCCACATCTGTTCATTGAAAAACAATGATGGGAACATCCCGGCTGACTGAAATAGTGAATTGGCGATATAAGCATACCAGGCCGCAGCTTCATAGGCAGATTCCTGCTCCATGCCTGAACGAAGCATTGAACTGAATTCAGGCCGGTCTTCTGACTGTTCCGTTGAATTAATTTGTGCCTGAAAACCCGCTTCATCAAATATGGAAAAATCGGGTTCAATTTCTTCGAATGTGGGTGGCTGCGGGGCATCTTCTGGGTCAACACTTGCAGGGTCATCACTGCATCCTGTTAAACCAATCGTTAAAATTAAAAATAGTAATGCCGATAAGCAGATGTTTAAATCTCTCATAATAAATAAGCCTTCGTTAGATGATTTTGATTTTTAGAATGGTGAGAGTATATAAAAAAACATTCGATCTTTCAAAACAGATTATTCTGCCGCCTGGCACAATTCGATCAAAACACCATGATTGTCTTTTGGATGAATGAATGCAACCAGCTTGTTATCGGCTCCTTTTACAGGCCGGTTGTTTAAAAGCCTGAATCCCTCATTTTCAAGCCGTTTCATCTCTTGTTCAATATTATCAACTTCAAATGCAATGTGGTGTAAACCCTCACCCCGTTTATTGATGAATTTTGCTATTGCAGAATCGGAGGAGGTAGCTTCAAGAAGTTCAACTTTGGAATCACCCGTTCGGAAAAAGGCTGTCAGCACATGTTCATTTTCAACATTCTCAGTTTTATAGCATTTCGTATTCAGCAATTTTTCATAGATTTTTATTGCTGAATCTACATTTTTGACAGCAATTCCAATATGTTCAACTTTCATTGCCTGAGTGTTTATTTGATATCAATCAAGTGCATGTAATGTCGTTGTTTCCCGAATAAAAATGAAGGCGTCATACCTTTCAGGAAGTACGGAGGGGACATAGTTTCCCTGTTCTTGTTCCGGCTGGTAGGTTACACCAATTGCCCGGTGCGGAATATTGTTTTGCAGTGAATTTATCAAATTCTGTTCACTGAACAGAAGATAAAACTGATCTGTGCCGGTCTCATTTAACAGGTATTCCCAGCTTCCAGCCACCGCCTCCGGTATCTGCATTGACTCACGTTGCCCTTCCCATTGACGTGCTGCAAATACCTCCCCGGTGTAGGTGCCAAACCCGATGGCATATACATTATCCCTGCCAAGCTTTTCACGGCTCAAATGTCCGATATTCACCATATTATGGCGCCCCATATCTGTTGCCCGTGCGTCTCCAATATGCGTATTATGTGCCCATATAATACCTCTGCTGTCTGATCCATAAAATTCCAGGAGCCGGCTGGATGTCAGTTCAAAATGCCCGGCGCGATAGTTCCAGGATGCAGGCCCCTGCTGAAGATTTGCCCGGTAGTGCCTTTCAGCATTGACCACAAGCTTAGCATTTTGCTCTGCATTAAAAAAACCCCAGTCTTTCTCACCTGCAGTTACAGGTTGAAATTGCTGAACTTTTTCCAGTACCCGCTGTACATCTTCTGAGCAATCGTCACCGGTTCTGTTTACTCTCATTAAATAATCGCGGACTTCAGAAAACCTGGACAGGCATGTATAATGGCGCTCTGCTCTCTGAGCCATATCCGGATCCATTTCCGATAACCAATCAACCACATCTCTCATCGCATCCTGTTTCGCATATAAATCCACCCCATAAATACCAACCCTGTTCTCAGG
>SLKH01000061.1 GCA_007134665.1 Balneolaceae bacterium | reverse complement strand
CATGAGCAGGAGAGCATCACGAACCGGCAGGAGTATTACAGCAGTATTATTGAAACAATTATTGAGATCAGGCGGGCAGATGCGTTCATCATCGCAATGGCACGGCTGATTCAGCGTCTTACTATTGCACGTCTTCATGTGATCGGTGACATCTATGACCGGGGACCCGGGGCACATATCATCATGGATGAATTGATAGAACATCATTCGGTCGATTTCCAGTGGGGCAATCATGACATTGTCTGGATGGGAGCGGCCGCCGGAAGCAAAGCCTGCATAACCAATGTGATCCGGGTTTCCCTTCGCTATGCAAATATGCAGACACTTGAAAACGGTTATGCCATCAGCATGCTACCTCTGATATCGCTTGCTGTGGATGTATATGGAGACGACCCGTGTGTACAGTTTCGTCCGAAAGAAGTAAAGGAGGAGTTCACCGAAAACGAACAAACCCTGATGGCCAGGATGCACAAGGCGATTACGGTTATCCAGCTCAAACTGGAAGGCCAGATTATCAGGCGCAGGCCGCAATACCAGATGGATGACCGCCTGTTGCTCGACAAAATTCACTATGATAACGGGACCGTGCAGATCGGTGATCATACCTACCCGCTGATAGATAAACATTTTCCGACTATCGACCCGATGAACCCATATCAATTGTCGGAAAAAGAAGAGGCTGTGATGGATAAACTTTCTATCTCATTTGAAAACAGTGAACGACTGCAGGAACATGTACGCCTGCTATTTTCTAACGGCAGTATGTACAAAGTTCATAATGGTAATCTTCTTTTTCACGGCTGTATCCCAATGACCCGCAGGGGGAAATTGCGTCATTTTACCTTCGATGGGGTAGAACACAGCCCCAAAGAATTTATGGACCGCCAGGAACGCCTTGCACGCCAGGGTTACTTTTCCAGGGATGAACCTGAAAAGAAGCAATACGGAATGGACACCATGTGGTATCTCTGGTGTGGATCGCAGTCACCTCTTTTTGTAAAGAAAAAAATGGCGACATTTGAACGGTATTTCATTGATAATGCGGAAACACATTCCGAAGAGATGAACCCCTATTTTGGGTTTCGGACGGAACAAACAGTTGCCGAAGGTATTTTGGCTGAATTCGGACTGAATCCGGAAACAGGACACATCATCAACGGACATGTGCCGGTAAAGGTGAAGAAAGGGGAGAACCCGGTGAAAGCAGGTGGTAAACTGATTGTCATAGACGGTGGATTTGCAAAAGCGTATCAAGAGAAAACCGGTATTGCCGGATATACTCTGATTTACAATTCCTATGGGTTATTGCTGTCAGCACATCAGCCGTTCGAATCGACTCAGAAAGCGATTGAAGAAGAAGTCGATATCCATTCCGAGACTCGTATTCTTGAGCAGAATACAAAACGGATTCGTGTGTGTGATACCGATAGTGGCCGCGAAATCCGCAAAAGGATAGATGACCTTACTGAACTCCTCCAGGGATATCGATCGGGGTTGATCAAGGAATCGTGAGGTGAATGAGGGGGTTGTGAATGAGTGAATGGAAGAATGAGAGAGTGGACGAGTGGATTTAGGTTGTGGTTAAGTCATTGACCCATCTTCCAAGTATTTTCCGGAAAATGGTTTCATTGTTGGATGAAAACTCTTCTGCCGGCCCTGTAATCCGGTTCGTGGCCTATCAGCCACATTTCGGCCCAGTAGAAATCATTTGGCAGGGGAATGCCATCAAAGCCGGTTAAATCCCAGGTTTCAGTCCAGGTATATTCTTCAAATGCATCCAGTTTCAAATTTGCTGGATGGGCTTCACCTGAAGTGTTTGAATAGATTACCTGCCCCGGAGTCTGGCTTTGTGTGTCATACTCCCGAATTTGAAACCCCACTTTTCTGTTCGATGAAAAATCAAACTCGAAGGGCTCTGATATTCGATTATTCAGTTCGTAGGAAAATGCAAACGGATCATCAAATCGATTGTATAAAACACGGGGCTGCAATTTTTGTTCTCCCTGTTCAGTGATGGTGATTTCAGTTGCCTGGTATGGTGAATTACCGTTTTGCAGATACTGTATTACTGTATATGTGCCACTATTTACTTTTCTGTCGTGATAAAATGAACCGTCAAATGAGCTGTGATCCCAGGCATATTCTTTGGATTTTGCGGACCATGCCGGGATTTCCCAGGATGTGATTACGCCAAGGCTGGCAAAAGCCGCTGTTGAAAAGATGATTTCGCCATCGCGGTAAATTTTTACTCCGCGTTGTGCTGATGAGGGAAAACTCATAGTTATCTCACGGTCTGAACGGTTGAGAACAATGTATTGCAAATCAACCGGTTCATCCAGATTCACGACTTTTTTCCGGGGTTTCAGATCAAACGTTAATTTGTCGTCAAAACGGACTTCTCCCCACATCGACATTTGGAGATCTCTCAGGAAACTTAGCACCGGCCTCAGGGGCTTATTGCTGTCTGATCGGCCTAATGATGAATCATCGCACAGCAGTGTTTGGGGCCCGTCTTCCGAATGGATCGTGATGGAGTACTGTCTTGGGCTTGAGTTATCATATTCATTACAGGTGCCGGTCCAGCCATGCAGGTTTTCGGAAAGGTTTATGAAATGGAGAATTTCATCATCAAACAGTGTGCGTGCCGCGACGGGTTTTTTCTCGCCCTCCAGCCGGTGGAATTCCAGTAAACCGGAGTGATGCAGGGTGATTTCATCTTTCCATCCGAGGTG
>SLKH01000136.1 GCA_007134665.1 Balneolaceae bacterium | reverse complement strand
GGTATAAACAACCGAATCTCGGCGAAACTCAGCAAGTCCATCAGCGAATCTCAGCGTGAAATCACTCCTATTTTACAATTTTGCTGACCTCTGAAGTTAATCAGTGAATATTGAGATCATAGATTTGGCTTTCACTTGAATCGTAATCATATTCAACTTGAACATCAACAGCCACGTTTCTCAATCGTATGAAAAAGAAATTCGACCCTTCCGTCGTAGGCCATACCCTTACGATGAATAAGCAAAAAAATATCGCACTGATCGCTCATGACTACGGGAAACGACTAAAAGAACTTAACAAGATATGAGTAACCGGCTGATACATGAGAAAAGCCCTTATCTGCTGCAACATGCAGAAAACCCGGTAGATTGGTACCCGTGGTCGGACGAAGCATTTGAAAAAGCCGCCAATGAAGATAAACCCGTATTCCTCTCCATCGGTTATGCAACCTGCCACTGGTGCCACGTCATGGAACACGAATCGTTTGAAGATGATACCGTTGCATCCCTGATGAACCATGCCTTTGTCAACATAAAAGTTGACCGGGAAGAACGGCCGGATATTGACAATACATATATGACGGTGTGTCAGCTTCTGACCGGACAGGGTGGCTGGCCACTTACAGTTGTAATGACCCCCGACAAGAAACCATTTTTTGCAGCAACGTATATTCCGAAAGAATCCCGTTTCAACCGGCCGGGAATGATCGAATTGATTCCAGCGATCAGTAAAGCATGGAAGAATGATCGTGAGAAAATACTCCAATCTGCAAACCGGATTACTTCCGGGTTTAAAGAAACGCTGAATCTAAAACAGGGAGATACTCCCGGTAATTCGATCATCAGGCAGGCCCGGGATATCCTTGAAAAGAGATACGATCCGGAGTATGGCGGTTTTAATTCCAGTCCCAAATTTCCTTCTCCTCATAATCTTCTATTCCTGTTTCATTTTGGAATTATTTACGACGACGATTACGCGTTAGAAATGGCTCATCATACCCTGGAAAATATGCGACTTGGCGGAATTTATGATCATATTGGATTTGGATTTCACCGGTATTCAACCGATGCCGAATGGCTTCTGCCTCATTTTGAGAAAATGCTTTACGATCAGGCGCTCCTGATGCTCGCTTACACAGAAGCCTGGAGAGATTCCGAAGATGGTTTATACCGGGATACCATATATCAGATCGCTGATTATGTCTCGGAATGCCTGACATCCGACCATGGCGGATTTTATTCTGCGGAAGATGCAGATAGTGAAGGAGAAGAAGGTAAATTTTATGTCTGGACAACAGATGAAATTAAATCCATTCTGCCGGATGACGATTTCAGGCTCTGTTCCCGATTGTTCAACCTGGAAACCAATGGTAATTTCAGGGATGAGGTAACCGGGCAAAAAACCGGTGCAAATATTCCACACCTGAAAAAACGAATCACCGATTTTGCCACGGATTCTGACATGGATGAAAAACAGTTGATTCAGCAGCTTGATTCTATCCGGAAAGGTCTAAAACATCACCGTGAAAAAAGAATTCGGCCACTGCTCGATGATAAAATCCTGGCCGACTGGAACGGGCTGATGATTGCCGCCCTGAGCCGTGCAGGAAGCTGTTTCAATGATTCCAAATTAACAGAAACAGCAGAGCGTTCCTGGAAGTTTATTGCCGAAAACCTGATCGGCTCAGATGGACATCTCTACCATCGGTACAGGGATGGCGATACGGCAATACGTGCAATGGCCGATGATTATGTATTTCTGACCTGGGGCCTGATTGAACTCTACCAGGCATCTTTCAAACCTCATTATCTGGAAAGGGCTATTACACTCAATGATGAATTCATCAAACAGTTCTGGGATAAAAACAATGGTGGTTTTTACTTTACCCCCAAAGAGGCGGAAGATTTACTTGGCAGGCAGAAAGAGATTTATGACGGTGCCATTCCATCTTCCAATTCGGTAGCAGCAATGAATATGATCCGTCTTGGCAGGCTGACGGGCCGAACCGAACTGGAAGAGAAAGCCGACAAGATCTTCAGGGCATTTTCAAAGTTTCTTCATGAATCTCCTGCAGGGGCGGTTCATGCTGTTCATGCACTCTCTTACGCGGCTAATCACTCCGGCGAATTGGTGCTGTGTGGAGATCCGGATAATCCGGAATTAAAAGCCATGTTTAAATTAATCCGGTCAGAGATGAAAATTCTTTTTGTAATCCATCAAAAAAACGAAGCGAACAGCAAAGAACTGGCCAAACTGGTACCCTGGCTTGCTGATTTTCCGGTAACCGACAGTCCAACTGCCTATCTATGTCATCAATTCAAATGCGAAAAGCCGGTTCAATCTGCCAGTGAGTTGAGGAAGCTGATTCAATCTGAATAATGTGGTAATACACTGGCAGGAATTCTATAAATCAGAAACGAAACCAACCCCAATCAATCCCATCGACCGAATAAAAGATTCGCAATGTCTCATTAAGACATTGCGGATCTCTGGAAGACGCTTCGGATCTTTTTCCCTGGTCATTGAACATTGACCAGTTGATATTTGGTCGGTTATCTTGCTGCCCTGTGAGCAGAGACTACCGTTGACGACTGTTCTTCCCCGTCAACTTTTGTAATCGTTTTGTAGGCATAAGCAACTCCGTCAACGATCTGCCACTCATCATAGTGGTTCTCAACCGTTACCCTCCTTCCCTGCTGCGGATCCATCTCACGTATCTCGGATGCAACCGGAAG
>SLKH01000221.1 GCA_007134665.1 Balneolaceae bacterium | reverse complement strand
ATCTGTCACATACCGGCGCTCACTGATACCGGTGATTTCACCGAACTTTTCTACTATCTCCCTGTTTTCTTTTTCGAAAGGTTTGCCATTTCTGTCATAGAACGAATAGTTTAGAAAATCTTCGTTCGTAACTTTGTTTGTAGGAATATAGGATCCTGTTCCTGTGATTAACGTTCTGATCATTTGGCTCATAAACCAGGTGATTATCTTATAAATTTCATGGTAATCAATCGCCCGCTGTCACTGTATTCAATCTCATCGGCAAATTCTCTCATCAAAAATATTCCACGTCCTCCGGTTGCAAGTAGGTTTTCTTCTTTCATCGGGTCTGGACTGTCTTCAGGATTAAAACCCTGTCCTTCGTCACGTACGGTAATTACGACCGATTTGAGATTGATTCTCATTCTGACATTAACCTTTTTGCCCAGGTCTTCTTTATTTCCATGCACAATGGCATTTGTTACCGCTTCACTGAGTGCCAGCATAACCTTATCTTTCATTTCGTTCTTAAGATTTTCTTCAAGACTGATTTCCTCGATGAAATCGGGGATTTTTTCAGCTTCGGAAAATTCTGATTTTAACTCCAGACTGTAGGTTTTGGCCATCATGTTAATAATTACCTGTGTGACTATATGAACTTGACATCATCTTAATCGGATAGCTAAGCGGTTAAGATACACAAAGAAACCATGTAGCGGCGGATTTACCTTCTGTATTTGTTGTTTACGCCTGTTTAATTCCTTCTGATAAAATAGTCGCTTTTTCAGAATAGTAAAATTGATTTTAAAAAGCATACAGCATACATCAATTCAGTATTGAATATTTGAGTTGATATTTATCACAAAATAAATCATAATATGGGCTGTTTAGACCCTGTAAAGCCGATATTGGCTTATTTGAATTCAACATTACATCTATGGATAGCAATGTTTTAGTACTGAATCAGGATTACCAGCCGCTGAGTATCTGCTCGGTGCAGCGTTCAGTGAAACTACTATTCCTTGAAAAAGCGGAATTACTTCATGATGATCCGGAGAGGAAAATACGCACTGTCAATGATGAATTCATCTATCCATCTGTTATCCGGCTACGTTACTATATCAATATACCCTATACGCGTATTGTTCTTTCCCGAAGAAATGTAATGAAGCGCGATCGCCACACCTGTCAGTATTGCGGAATCAAATCAGATCTGACACTCGATCATGTGTTTCCTAAAAGCCGGGGCGGGGGTGATAGCTGGGAAAATCTTGTCACAGCCTGTAACAGGTGCAATGTGAGAAAAGGGAACCGGACTCCTGATGAAGCAAATATGCCACTCAGGAGAAAACCGTTTCGGCCGATTCATATCACTTTTTTCCGCGATATACTGGGTGGAGTTCAGGAGGATTGGAAACCCTATCTTTATATGTAACTGGTGATTCTGAATTGATGATCAGGAGTCAGTTTTACAAAAAAACTGTACACATCATAAAATTAAACCTGGGTATTTAATTTGTGAAGTGCCGGATTATCGTTCCGTTCTCCCCGGTTTTTCAAACAGAATGATAATTCGATTCCTGCGTTGACCATTCAAACATTTCCTGAGAAAAACCCTTATATTAATAAGTTAAGAAGTTGATAGATATAATATTTTTTTTAAAGATACAGAAATGAGTAAAAAAGGACGTGTCCTGGTAGCGATGAGCGGAGGAGTGGATTCATCTGTTTCCGCTGTAATGCTCAAAGAGCAGGGATACGATGTGATCGGAATTACTATGAAAACCTGGGATTACCACCGAAGCGGAGGTAATGAGGGAAAAGAAACGGGCTGCTGCACTGTTGAGTCTATGAACGATGCCCGCCATATAGCAGTCAGACATGGATTTAAACATTTTATTGTAGATATCCGGGATGAATTTGGCGATTGGGTGATCGACCGGTTTGTAGAAGACTATACGAGTGGTCGAACTCCCAATCCCTGTGTATTGTGCAATACACATATCAAATGGGCAGCCTTGTTACGCCGGGCAGATGACCTTGGGTGCGATTTTATTGCAACCGGTCATTATGCAAATGTGCGTGAGGAAAATGGCAGGTACATAATTTCGAAAGGAAAAGACCATCATAAAGACCAATCCTATGCTCTATGGGGTGTAAGGCAGGAACATCTCGCGCGAACGATATTTCCCCTTGGCGATTTCAGGAAAACGGAAATAAGAAAATTTGCAGAAGAATATGGCCTGTTAAATGTCGCAAATAAACCGGATTCCTATGAAATCTGTTTCATTCCTGATAATAACTATCACCGGTTTTTGATGGATAAAGTGGATGGATTGGAGGAGGAAGTAAAGGGGGGGAAGTTTGTCGATATGCAGGGAAATATCGTTGGAGAACACAAAGGTTATCCTTTTTATACCATTGGTCAGCGCCGGGGGCTTAAACTGGCGATGGGGCGCCCGGTGTATGTTACACATATCGACGCCCGGAAGAATATGATAACAATAGGTGATAAGGAAGACCTGATCAGTACAACCTGCCGGGCCAAAGAACTGAATATGGTAAAATATGATCGTGTACCGGGGGGTGAGTTGGAAGTCACCGGTAAAATCCGATATAACGATAACGGAGCTTTCGGCACTCTCAGGCAAATTGATGATAATGAAATCGAGGTGAATTTCCCTGCCGGGCGTGAAGCGATTACACCGGGACAAGCTGTGGTATGCTATGAAGGCAGTGATGTAGTGGCTGGTGGCTGGAT
>SLKH01000147.1 GCA_007134665.1 Balneolaceae bacterium | reverse complement strand
GGTATTGAAAAAGATCAGGCGATAGAAGATTGGCTAACAGAATTCAGGGAGATTTATGAAAGGGAGATTGGGAGAACAATAGCGATTGCGAATGGCCCGCTGGTTCTTGGCAAGCCCGAGAGCCCGCTTGGCAACCTTGCCGCTGATATGCTGCGTTATCGTGCGATGCATGAATATCAACGATTTGTGCATGTCGGATTGCTGAACATGGAAGGATTTCAGATTGAGTTTAGCGAAGGTAATATCACCCTGGGTGATCTCTATGAATTTATGCCATATAACAACACTCTGGTAGTGCTGGAAATGGACGGGGAACACGTCAGGGAACTGGCAGATGAAATAGCCGGAAAAGGTGGTGCACCCTTGAGTGGAATGCGAATGACAATTGTTAATGACCAGGCCTCCTCGGTACTCATTGATTCCGAAAGTATAGATCCGGAAGGAACTTATCTTGTGGCAACGAGCAGTTATCTGGCAGATGGAAACGGTGATTTCCCTTCACTTGGTAACGGGAATACAAGATATGATTACCCGGTTCTCATCCGGGATATATTTATTGATTATATGAGAAGCAGAAGAGAGTTTCACCCTGTTGAAGACCTTAGAATACGTTCCAGATAAATCATCTATGAACAGACAAGATTTTTTAAAAAAAAGTTTTCTGCTTACTGCCGGCGGACTTATTTCGATAAACGGATTCAGCCGGCAATTGTCAGAACCGGCTGAAAGAGTGACGATTCTCTATACAAATGATACACATGCACGAATCGACCCTTTCCCTGAGAACGCATTAAACTATGCAGGGCTTGGCGGAGCTTCCCGAAGAGCTACACTAATTAAACGAATCCGTGAGCATTCGCCTCACACTTTATTACTTGATGCAGGGGATGTATTTCAGGGAACTGCCTGGTTTAATCTGTTCGGAGGGGAAAAAGACCTGAAACTCATGTCGATGATGGGATATGATGCGATGTGTCTTGGAAACCATGAATTCGACAATGGCCTTGAGGGCTTTGCAGAAGTGGCTCCGGCTGCAGAATTTCCTTTTCTTTGTGCAAATTACCGTGTTAAAGGCACTCCTCTGGCACCGTTTGTCCGTCAGTTTATAATCCGGGAGAAAGCAGGAGTAAGGTTTGGTATTTTCGGTCTTGGTATCAGGCTCAGGGGGCTGGTACAGCCTGAATTGTATGGTGATGTCCGGTACGCAAATCCGGTTTCCTGGGCAGAAAGGCTGGTTGAACATCTCAGAGAAACATATCGGTGTGATTATATTATCTGCCTCAGCCATCTTGGGTATCATTACGATGATGACCGGATTGATGACAGAAAACTTGCATCACAGGTTAACGGTATTGATCTGATTATCGGAGGCCATACTCATAATTTTTTAGATCAGCCAGAAGCGGTGACCACTCCGAATGGGCAATCAACTCTTATAACCCAGGCCGGGCACAGCGGAATTAATCTGGGCCGAATCGATCTGGATCTGAATGGTTATGGCGATATAGGTACAGTATTATCACATCAATACACGATCGGTAAAACGAGTCAGCCTGTTTATACAGGATGAAGCTAATCTGTTAAAATAATTTTATACCGGACGATTTCGGTTAGAACTTTATAGCTGATCAGTGGTTAGAAAAAAAAATAGCTATTTTTAAGGTGACATCTGCTAATAATAATACGTCGTGAATTTAAGGCGGTTTAAAAAATATCATTTGCTATGCCCTGGCCATTAAGAATGACACTTTACATGAGTGTCATCATGTTCATTATTTTCATTTATCACGGTCTGCGGTTTTATTTTTCTGTTAACCGTGTACAGTTGAACCCCGTCTTCTTTTTTAAAGTATTATATATCGTGGGGGGATTGCTTATTTTTACATATCCGGTTATCGGGTATGTTGAATACTGGACTTTTGGTGAATTTTCATACCGGACTTATCCAAAATTTTTGATTTATGCTTTTTGGTATGGAGCAGTATTTCTTGGGGTCTTGTTTTCATGGCTTATCGCAGGCGAGCTGTTTATGATGGCTATGGCATATGGCACATCATTGGAAAAGCCGATTCGGAAAGTATATCATTCCTACTTTATTATCGCCATTACTTTTACAATAGCTGTGTACACTGGCGTGAAAGTTTATTGGCATACAACAACAATTGATATTGAGAGAATTACGCATCAGTTAAATGAAGAAAAAGCAGGTGAACTGAGGCCGTTTACTGTTGTGCATATCGCCGATCTGCATGCAGACCGTTATACTGATGAAGATAAAATCAGGAGATATGTGGAGAGAGTAAATAACTCTTATCCTGATATTGTTACTTTTGCAGGTGATTTAATAACAACCGGTACAGCTTATATTGATTCCGCAGCAGAATTGATGGGAGAAATCCGGGCTACCTATGGTGTATTCGCAGTAATAGGGGATCATGACTATTGGGTTGATGAAGACCGGATTACGAATGCCCTGGAAAGCTATGGAATTACTGTACTGCGCAATGAAAACCATTGGATTAATCATGGCGGGAGCCAAATCAGGCTGACGGGGCTGACTGAAATCTACAGCCAACAGGTACCCGATTCCAGGTTGACTGAACTCCTTGATGAAGATAAAGGTGAAAGTTTCAGGATTGTTATCAGCCACCAGGCAACAGGCCGGCTTGTGGAAGAGTCAAGAACTAACAAGGTCGATCAGTTACTTACCGGCCATACTCATGGCGGGCAGATACGCATCCCGGTTTTCTTCTATCCAATCACAGCAGCCCAAGCTGAAACCGACTATGTGATCGGGCACTGGTGGCTGGATGATATGTTGTTAAAAATTAATAATGGCCTTGGTTTTACACTTGCCCCAATAAGATATAATGCACCTGCCAGAGTATCTGTAATAACAGTACGTTGATTAAGCTGATTCTGAATTTGTTATGATAGAAGAATATCAATAAAACCTTTTGATCTTAAAGATCAAGTTCGTTTACTTGGTGTTTACGGGAAAGCGATATTACCAGATCAGGGTTAAAGTTATGGAACCTTATGATTGGATCAGCAGGAATAAAACGGAATGGGCAATTTCGATACTCAGAATTTCGTATTACCTGACATCTATCCTTACAATTTTATTTTTTGTAACACCGTTTTATGCCTGGTTTGTATATCTGTGGCCACATGCAGCTCATCTGTTAACAGGATCAGCCAGTCTTTACGTTGCTATCATTGCAGTGATATACGGGATCAGTTTTATGGTGCTTACATCCGTATTAATCGTACTTCACGGCCTGGCTGAGAGATATCTGTCAAAAATGCAGAATCCTGAAGAAGCAAATGAAAACTTACTTCGAGGGGATTCCGATATTTCTGAATGAACCGGCCAGGATATTACAGATGCATTTTGATTCAACGATCTATTGAATTTTTACCGGGTGTGTCCAGCCGTATGTATCCCTGATCTTACCATATTGAATACCGGTAATGGTATCAAACATTTTTCTGGCAGTTTCACCGATCCTGCCATCTCCTATCTCTACCTGTTTTCCCTGGTGGTGTATCAGCTTAACCGGTGATATCACAGCCGCAGTTCCGGATCCAAATACCTCTTCAAGGATTCCTTTTTCTCCGGCTTCGAAAACTTCATCAATGGTTATCCGTTTTTCCTCAATGGGTATTCCATTATTTTTTGCAATTTCGATGACAGACCTCCTTGTTATACCGTTCAGCACAGATCCTGATAATTCCGGTGTTATCAGTTTACCATTAATTTTGAAAAAGATATTCATGGTGCCAACTTCTTCGACATACCTGTTCTCAATGGCATCAAGCCAAAGGACCTGGGTGAAGCCTTTTTTTGCAGCCAGTTGAGCCGGCATAAAGCTGGCTGCATAGTTGCCGGCAGTCTTGGCTTCTCCTGTACCCCCTTTTACGGCGCGGACAAAACCCTCCGCTGTGGTGAGTGAAACCGGGCTGAACCCTTCCTTGTAATATGCTGCAACCGGAGATGTAATGATATAAAAATGATATTTATCAGCAGCTTTTGCTGCAATAAATTCTTCGGATGCAAAAACAAGCGGCCTCACATATAGTGCCTGGCCATGCTTTTTGGGAACCCATTTGGAGTCAATTTTCAGGAGTTCTTCAAGGCCCGAAATGAATGTGTCGTAATCAGTTTCGGGAACACAAAGGCGTTTACTCGAAAGGTTTAACCTTCGGTGATGGTCCTCGGGACGGAAAAGGTTGATCGTATTTTCATCCACGTAATATGCCTTCATTCCCTCAAATACGGATTGGCCGTAATGAAGCGACTGCAGGGCCGGTGTAAATGATACCGGCCCGTATGGCAAAATTTTAGGTTTTTGCCACGCTCCATTTTGCCAGATCATTTCAAACATATGATCAGAGAAAGTTCTCCCAAAATCGAGGTTGTCAAAATTTACTGCAGAAATTCTGCTGTTTGCAACAGGAGTAATTTTTATACTCATGAATTATAAGTCGGGTTCAGTGTTTACTGCGTAATAAATTCTTAAGATAACGTGTTTTTTGCAAAAAGAGCGAAGTTCAATTGAAAAAGTTATCTTAGTGATTTTTCCTTTCATAAAGAAACAAATCTGCTCATTTTGATTATGAGAGATTAGTTAAATTTCAAACTGTTTGAAATAAGTTCTGTAAGGATTTTAAATCTGACCGATCTTATCAAATAGAACAGAATAAATTCCGGTGAAATCAACGATATTGACCCGGTGTTAACATGAAACTTTTTTTATTACATGAGTCAATCTGCCAGGAAAGTACTTCAAGAGACATTCGGATATGAAAATTTTCGGCCTCTTCAGGAAGAGGTAATCCGAAAGGTTCTGAATAAAAATGATACACTTGTTATCATGCCCACGGGTGGAGGGAAATCACTCTGTTACCAGATTCCTGCACTTTTATTTGACGGGTTGACGATTGTAATTTCCCCTTTGATTTCTCTGATGAAAGACCAGGTGGAACAACTGCATGAATTTAATATTCCGGCACTATTCCTTAACAGCTCACTGACACCTGAAGAGTACGAAGAGAATGTCAGAAAAGTCAGGAATGGAGAAACAAATCTACTTTACCTTGCCCCTGAAACACTTCTTATGCCGAGAACAAGAAACTTGTTGGCACAGGTAAAGATTGATTGTTTTACGATTGATGAAGCCCATTGTATTTCGGAATGGGGGCACGATTTCCGGCCTGAGTACCGTCAGCTTGCAGAAGTTCGTAAAGATTTCCCGGATGCTGTTTGCCTGGCATTGACTGCAACAGCAACCCCCAGGGTTCGTGAAGACATCCGGCAGATTCTTGAGATGAAAGATTCACAGACGTTCGTTGCGAGTTTCGATCGCAAGAATCTTTTTTTGAAAATTGCGGATAAAGACGATCCGGTGGAACAGGTACTTGATTTTCTTTATACACGGAAAAATCAGTCAGGTATCATCTATTGTTTTTCACGGCGGCAGGTGGATGAACTTTACCTGGATTTGAAGGATGAAGGGTATGCAGTCAAGCCATATCACGCCGGGTTATCTGAAAGGGAAAGAACACGAAACCAGGAAGCGTTTATCCGGGATGATGCAGATATCATTGTGGCAACAATTGCATTCGGAATGGGAATCAACAAACCGGATGTGCGGTTTGTACTGCATCACGATATGCCACAGAATATTGAGTCTTATTACCAGCAGATCGGCCGGGCCGGAAGGGATGGATTAAGAGCGGATTGCCTTTTGCTGTTCAGTCATTCCGATACGCAAAAGATCAATTATTTTATCAACCAGAAAGAAGAGCCGGAAAAAAGTGTTGCCAAAAAGCATTTGGATAATCTGCTTGATTACCTGGAGACTACGGAATGTCGAAGGGTGCCACTAATGGCATATTTTGGTGAAACTTATAAAAAGGACAACTGCGGGATGTGTGATAACTGCCTTGCCCTTGACAGCGAAAAGGAAGATCTGACCGAGCAAGCGCAAAAATTCCTTTCATGTGTTGTGAGGATTGAAGAGCGGTATGGAATAAATTATGTAACGGATGTACTGAGAGGGTCTCATCAGAAGAAAATATTAGAAAACGGTCATACGGAATTGTCGACTCATGGCATTGGCAAAGAGTGGAACAGGGATCAATGGACCCAGCTTTCCCGATTGCTTATTCGTAAGGGGTACATGAAAAAGGACCCTAAATACGGGAGCCTGAAATTGCAGGCAGAAGCAAAAGAGGTATTAAAGGGTACGCAGCGGGTTGAAGGGATTCTTGACCGGACTCAGGCAGCCATTGATGGAAAAGCAGTGGAACGAACCAGCAGTGAGGTGGAGAACCGATATGATGAATCTCTTTTTGAAAGGCTTCGGAAAAAAAGAAAAGAAATTGCAGATGAACAGGGTATTCCACCATATGTGATTTTCCCGGATACCACGCTGATGGAGATGTCGTATTATTATCCGCAGGATTCTGAAAGCCTGTTGCAAATATACGGTGTAGGCAGTGCCAAGGAGAAGAAATACGGAAGGGAATTTCTGGATTTGATTAGAAAATATGCGGATGAAAAAGGAATTAAAGAACGCAGTAAGGATATTGAAAAGAAGAAAATTCGTCATTCAGATAAGAAAAAACATCACCGGGTGGGAGAAGAGTATAATTCTGGTAAGTCGATTGAGCACCTTGCAGAACAGAACGGAGTTAAAGTGGCAACAATCCTTGCTAACCTGAAAAAATATTATGATGAAGGTTTTGACCTGTCACCTGAAGGCCTACTGGCTGCATCAACTCTCTCAGAGCGTAAAAAAGATGAAGTGATAAAAGCAATGAAAAAAAATGGGCCGGAATTATTGAAACCGATTTATGAAGACCTCAATAAAAGTGTTGATTACAGTGAACTGAGGGTTATGCAGCTCTATTATTTGGCGAACAACAAGTAATGATAATGAAGATCGAAGTAAAGCCGTGATCAATAGTTTTATTGAACAACTTAAAGATACCCCGAATTCAAACCTGTTTAACCCCTGGTTCGATGTGGATCCGCAGCATGACGTTTCCAGGGATGCTCCTCTTATAAGGAAGCGCCAGTTTGAAACGTATCTTGCGGAACGAATGGGGAGAGCCTCCTGGCTGTTTATTGCCGAGGCACTCGGTTACCAGGGCGGACATTTTACCGGTATTGCGATGACATCTGAACGAATTCTTCTCGGCCACCAAGAGGAAAAATATGGGGTATTGCCGGATCATGTTTTTCGGGGTATTCAGCCGGAACGCACGAGTTTAAAGAAGGTCAATCCTCTTGGGATGAGTGAACCGACAGCCACAATTATGTGGGGTGCACTGATTGACCTGGGAATTGACCCCTACGATGTTGTTTTGTGGAATGCGGTTCCCTGGCACCCTTTCAACAGAAGTAAAGGGTTTTTGAGTAATCGAACCCCAACCCAGCCGGAAATGGATGCAGGACTGGACTTGTTAAAACCATTTTTGAATTTATTTCCGGATGCACAACCGATCGCTGTCGGCAGAAAGTGTGAAGAAAGCCTTGAAAAGCTTGGGATTGAACATATCCAGGTACGTCACCCGGCGAATGGCGGAGCTCCAAAGTTTCGCAGTCAGGTGAAAAAACTGATGAATAAAGGCTGATCATCTTTTTATAGTCAGGAATGCCGGAGATTTGATACAATCAGTGACTATATTTTTCC
Organism: Balneolaceae bacterium; assembly: GCA_007134665.1. Taxonomy (GTDB): domain Bacteria; phylum Bacteroidota; class Rhodothermia; order Balneolales; family Balneolaceae; genus SKRC01. Next base: position 3,152 of record SLKH01000147.1, on the reverse strand, counting down.
TTTATCGAGGTTTCTTGTTATCAGACAGGAATATAGTTCTTTCAAACTGATATTAAGATCACCTGAGGTACTGATTTGCAGATAGTGAATTGGATCCAATTCATCAGGATTTTCATATCGTTCATCAAGCATATCCATATCATCCAGCCGGGCATCGGAAATCACTGCTTGACCTTGATTGCGGTCATGCAAACGATCCATGCGGATATTTTTGTCTGCTATAGGTTCTACATATAGATATTCAATATCATGTTCTTCGAAGTAATCCGTCAGCTCCCTTCGTTTTTTTTTGCTGGCAAAAGTACCATCCAGTATAACACTTCGGCCGTTTCTTATTTCCTCAACACCCCGTTCACAGAGATTTTGGTAGGTTTTGTCTGACATGACTTCGCTGTAGAGGGCGGTTCGGTCACGATCCGGTAACCGTTTGGTTAATGGGAGGCCCGCAATTTTTTTTCGAAGAATATCGGTTGAAAAGCTGTGTATACCGGTATCCTTTGCCAACCGTTTTGCAAGTGTACTTTTCCCGCTGGCTACACGCCCCATAAAGAGATATATCATGGGTTTTGATCCGAATAATGCATAATAAAGGGAAAGACGAAAATATCGTTCTGCTTTATTCGCTGTTTTTTTTTGTTCTGGGGTTGAAACGTCTCCTTCATCACTTTCGAAACTCTTTACTTTTCCACGAACATAAGCCCGGTAACATTTATAGAAATCAGCCAGGGCCAACAAGTCTGGGTCATGTAACAGTTCCGACATCAGGTTCATAAAATAACGGCTCTCGTTTTGTAACTGATGAAAATCGAGATCCATTGCAAGAAATGCCAGGTCAGCCGCAATATCCTGATACCGAAACCGCTCGTTGAATTCAATACAGTCATAGATACAAATTGAATTATCCGTCAGGTTGATGTGCTCCAGGTGAAGGTCGCCATGGCCATCAACAATCCGGTGTTCTTCAATCCGTTTTCTGAACAAGGCTTTATGCATGTCAAGAAAACTGTTGGTAAACTGATGGATGGAATGAAATGCCTGGCGGCTGATGGTTTTACCAATGAAATCCCTGGTCTGATTAAAGTTTTCATCAGTGTTATAAAGGATCTTCTCCGGATCACCATAATTAAGAATTTTCGTGTCAGGTGATTGGCCGGAATAAAACCGGTGCAGCTTCCTGGCAACACGTTCAAGGTGCTCTTTTTTTAAATCCCCCTTTTTCACGAATCCGATTAAAAAGTTTTCTCTTTTTAACTGCTTCATTTTAACGATGTATTCAATCGGTTTGCCTGATTTAAGGTTATCAGAAGCAAACTGATAGGTGTTACCAGAGTGAACAAGATGTGTAACTTCAAGGTAAATATGATCACACAACCGGCGGTTTAACTCCAGTTCACGGTGACAGTAATATTTTCTTTTTTCAAGCGTGCTGAAATCGAGAAACCCGAGGTCAAGTGGCTTTTTAATTTTATAGACAAAGGGTGAGGCGATGAAGACATGAGAAATATGTGTTTGAATATGCTCAACAGTATCGGGACTGTGCGGATAAGAATCCGGCCTCTTCATGAACTCTATTATGGATTTTGATAAGTGAGGCATAAGAGGCAGATTATAAGTTGTGCATAATTGATTGGAAGATTCATTCGGATTATTAATAAAGATCGATTTTATCAATTAATCAAAATGGATTACATTGTGACGCATCAGAGATAAATTTTGATACACCCATATAACTTTAATAAAAATACGATATGAAAATGTTAATCATCCTCAGCTTGTTTATCGGAATTGCAGCCATGGCTGCTGTAACTGCAGAAGGCCAAAGTTCCGGTGAAAAGGCCCTTGTTCACACGGTCTTTTTTTGGTTTCATGATGAAGTTACCGAAGAACAGAGTCGTGAATTTTATCAGGAACTCAAAAAACTAAAAGAGATACCCCAGATTCAGCACGGGTGGATTGGAGTTCCGGCAGCAACGGAAGAACGTGGTGTCATCGATTCGAGTTATGATTATTCCATTACGTTTGTGTTTGCTGATGAAGCGGCAGAACATGAATACCAGGTTCATCCGATACACACAGCATTCGTAGAGACGAATTCACATCTCTGGGATAATGTGACGGTCTATGATGCGATTACACCAGGAAACTGATTGAAGTTGACTGAATTCTTAAACAAAAACGATGACGAGGCCGGCATAGGTTATCATTGCTAAAATACCGGCTGTGATTGCTAACGGGAATTGGGTATAGACGTGATCCATCAGGTCGCAGCCGGTGGCAAGTGAAGACAGAATAGTCGTATCGGAAATCGGGGAACATTGATCTCCGAATACACTACCTCCGACAACCGCAGCAAAACAGAGTTTCAGAAAAAATGGGTCGGGCACCACTGCCCATGCCAAAGGGATCGCTACCGGGAAGACGACTGCATAGGTACCCCATGATGTTCCGGTGGAAAATGCAATCAGCATGCAAAGTACCATTAACAGCCCGGGCAGCAGTTTTGGCAGTATAATATCACCGGATATGGCAACGACATATTCGGCTGTACCGACCGAATCGGCTACTTCTTTCAGTGATACGGCCAATGCAAGGATAATCGCACCGATGGTTACACCCTTGCAGCCATCCACAAATCCGCCGATGGCGTCCTGAAGTGTCATACCTTTCCCTATGGCGATAATCAGCCCGGTAAGTACTGCTGCGACGAAAGCCTCAGCAATGAGAAGAAGAGGGTCGTCGTGCCTGCCCATAAAAAAATAGGTCACGATATACGGGATGATGGCCACTCCCAGCAGGGCTCCGATCGGCCCGAAAAAATCGATAAGTCCCGGTTTATAATTCTCAGGTACTTTCTGAACCGTAAGTTCATCCGCTGCCATAGGTGTGGCTCCGGGGCGGTCGGTCAGCCCCTCTTCACGTGATCGCCGTATTGCTTCTCTCATCTTTTTTCCCGGAATCCATGGCAGTTTTTCCCAGGCAAACAAAAGCGTGATCAAAATGGCAAAAATCGCATAGAAATTGAATGCGATTGCTGAAAAGAAAAATGCAACACCCTGCTGGGTTGTTTCAAAAAAGGGTATTGTACCTATCACCAATCCCGACACGTAAAAAGGCCAGACATTAAATGGGATCAGGGTCGCGGCAGGTGATGC
>SLKH01000169.1 GCA_007134665.1 Balneolaceae bacterium | reverse complement strand
GGAGTGATACAGATACCGGGATTTTATGAAGATGTCATTCCTTTGTCTGAAGCTGACCGTGAGGCTTATTCACAGTTGCCATTTCAGGAAGAAGCTTACATCCAGGAGCTGGATATCAAAAAAGTATATGGTGAAAAAGGATATTCAACTCTGGAAAGGGCATCTGCGCGCCCTTCACTCGATGTCAACGGCCTATGGAGCGGTTACCAGGGTGAAGGAGCCAAAACCGTACTGCCGGCTAAAGCCGGTGCAAAAATCAGTATGAGACTGGTACCTGATCAGGATCCAAAAAAAATTGCTGAACTGTTTCGAAAGTATATTGAATCCATTACCCCGGAAACGGTTTCGGTTCAGGTAACCGAGCACCATGGCGGCCACCCTGTTGTGGTGGACCTCGATTTTTATGGACTTCAGGCGGCTGCTGAAGCCTTCAAAAAGATTTACCAGAAAGAGGTTCTCTTTTCACGAGAAGGGGGATCCATTCCAATTGTAGCAGACTTTAAAAAGGTCCTGGGAGTCAATTCAATTTTAATGGGATTCGGACTCGCAAAGGATTCATTACATTCTCCAAACGAAAGTTTTTCTCTGCAGGATTTCCACAGGGGAATTAAAACATCAGCTGAATTTGTGAGGATATTACCGGATTATAACTGAATAATCAGGTAATTCAGAGTATTTTTTCAGAATGCTGAATATCAACAACCATTTTTAAAAGGAGTCCGGTATTGGCAAGTACTGTAGCAATAATGTAAGATACAAGATGCAGAGGTGATCCTTCAAGCCCATCCCAGTAAAGTATAGCCAGGCAAATAGCAACAATCCAGACCAGGCTGGTATAGATTTTGAATCTTGCAAGCCCTGAAGATGATAAAACGGATGAGGAGGGTTCGCCTGTTTTCTTCCACTGCTTGAAATGATGGAAGAAAAAGATCACACAAAAAGTAATCAACAGATATATGAAAGCCTGGCTGGGAATCAAAACACAGGATATTTCTTAATTCAGTTAATAACTCAGGAATCCAGTAATCCGGATGTCAGATCGTATTTTTTGTCCGGTTCAGGATCATTGATTACACTTTTAGGCCGGTTTTCTTTATCCACAATGACTACTACAGGTTTATGTTTTCGAGCTTCTTCCGGAGTCATTTCGGCGTAAGCGATTACGATGATTCTGTCATCAACCTGGGTCAATCGTGCAGCTGCACCATTCATACAGCAAACACGGCTGCCTCTTTCCCCGGGGATGGTATATGTTTCAAGACGCGATCCATTTGTAATATTGACAACCTGAACTTTTTCGTATGGCAAAATGCCGGCAGCATCAAGCAGATTTTCATCTATGGTGATGCTTCCCTCATACATCAGATTCGCTTCAGTTACCCTCATCTGATGCAATTTCGATTTGAACATTGTCAATTTCATGATAAAAACATTTAGAGTTCCAACAGGATGTTGTCTATCAATCGGGTCTTACCTAAATAAACAGCTCCTGCAAGGATATAATTGCCCCCCTTTTCAAGCTTTTCAACAGGCTTAATATTATTTAAAGAAAACACATTAAGATAATCAATTTTAAAACCTTTTGCTTCAAGCTCGTTTTTTTGATGTGCAATCAACAATTCAGGTTTATCTATTCCATTACTGATCTGTTTTTCAATATAGCTGAGGGATCTGTAAAGTGAAGGTGCCAGCAAGCGTTCATCATTACTCAGGTATGCATTTCTGCTGCTGAGTGCGAGGCCGTCGTTAGCCCGGATAATTTTACCCATCTCAAGCTTTACACGCAGATTGAACTCCCTGGCCATCTGTTTAATGATCAAAAACTGCTGGATATCTTTCTGTCCGAATACGGCTATGTCAGGATCAATAATATTGAAAAGTTTATTAACCACAAGTACAATCCCCTCAAAAAAACCGGGCCGGCTGGCACCACACATATGTTGATTCAGTTCATTAATACTGATACTGAAAAATTTTTCACCCGGGTACATGTCCGGCACTTCAGGGGTGAAAACAGCGGCTGCCCGGACTTTGCGGCAAATTTTCAGATCTTCTTCAAGCTGCCTCGGGTAATGGTCAAAATCTTCGTTCGGGCCAAACTGTTCAGGGTTGACAAAGATCGAGACAACAACCCGGTCGCTCTTTTTTTTTGCTTGTTTGATCAGTGCCAGGTGCCCATCGTGTAATGCACCCATGGTGGGCACAAAGCCAACTTTCAGTTTCTCTCGTTTCCAGAGTTTAACCGTATTCCTGATTTCCTCAATGGATTCAGTGACTAACATTAAATAGTGCGGTTGACGTCAAAGCCTTCAAGTAATTGTTTTACCCTGCTGAGGAAAGCTCCGCCATGTGCTCCATCAATAATCCTGTGGTCGTAACTCATGGTGAGGTACATCATATGTCGGATGGCAATTACATCCCCTCCTTCAGCTTCAATGACAACTGGGCGTTTTTCGATAACCCCGGTTCCCAGAATGGCCACCTGGGGCTGATTGATAATTGGGGTCCCCATAAGATTACCCACACTTCCATAATTTGTAAGTGTAATGGTACCACCAACAAGATCATCCGGTTTGAGGTCTTTATTTCGTGCTTTATGGGCTACTTCAGCTACCAATTTAGCCAGACCTACCAGGTTCTTTTCCTGTGCCTGTTTGATCACCGGTACAATTAATCCGCCTTTTCCGCCTTCACCAAGGGCAACAGCCAGCCCAAAGTTAATATCTTTTTTCAGGATAATCTCATCGCCGTCGACAGAACTGTTGATTAACGGAAACTCCTGCATCGCGTTAATAATCTGTTCGATGAATATAGGTGTATAAGTTAATTTGGCACCGGTTTTTTCCTGGAAACTTTGCTTATTGGCCTCTCTCCAGCGCACAACGTTAGTAACATCAACATCGGTAAAAGTAGTAACATGTGCTGAAGTCTGCTTTGAACGAACCATATGCTCAGCTATCATCTTTCTCATACGGTCCATTTTAATAATCTCGACATTCTCTGACGGGCGCTGAACATTGAGTTCACCGGCAGAAATTTTTTCTCTGGAACCGGTTGGTCTTTCCGTTACTGGGTCAGCCGCTTTATCGGGAGCTTTGGTTTTACCCGACTTACGCTCATCCAGGTAATTCAGTATATCCTGTTTCGAAACACGGCCATCCTTGCCGCTCCCTTGAATTCCTTCCAGTTCCTCCTGGCTGATTCCTTCTTCTTTGGCAATTGAACGAACAAGGGGAGAGTAAAACCGTCCATCGCTTCCAACCCTCTTAGGTTCAGTGGTGCCGGCAGCAACGGGTTCAGCTTTTTGTTCCCCGTTTGTAGGTGCAGCTTTTTCTGCCTGCTTCTTAACTTCCGGACTCTTTTCAGTTTCATCTGAAGGTTTTTTATCTGTGGCAGGGGCTTTGCCGGTTTGGATAATTGCAATGGCCTGGCCTACTTCCACGGTTTCACCGGCTTCTGCAAGAATTTCAACAAGAGTGCCCGATTCAGGAGACGGAACTTCTGTATCGACTTTATCTGTAGCGATTTCGAGTAATGGTTCATCCACTTCGATACTGTCACCGATGTTTTTGGTCCATTCGATGATCGTGCCTTCCATTACTGATTCACCCATTTGAGGCATTACAACTTCAACTCTCTGACCCTCCTCACCGGTTTCTGTCTCTACCGGTTCATGTTTCTCATCAGCTTCAACAGGTTCCTCCGAAGCTTCAGAATCCTGTTGCGATTTCCGGGGTGTTTCTTCAGTATCGTCACCGGATGGAGCCGGAATTTCTGCATCACTATCTGTATCAATAACGGCAATAGGTTTACCCACTTCCACAGTATCACCTTCTTCTACAAGGATTTCAACTAAAATACCGGTCTCCGGAGAGGGTACTTCGGTGTCAACTTTATCCGTTGCAATTTCAAGCAGCGTTTCATCGGTTTCAACCTTATCCCCGATTTTTTTTGCCCACTCGATGACTGTTCCTTCCATTACCGACTCGCCCATTTGGGGCATCACAACTTCGACCTTTGCCATTATTCTATTATATTTTTTGAAGCGGTTTTATAGTGTCGAAACATATCAAATAAAGTACATAATAACTGAATTCAGTTCCAAATGAATCTTGGATTGGCCAGGCCGTTGAAAAGTACACATGGAAGTTAGAGGTATTCAAGTGTGAAAGTTTCAAATTGATTGTAACAGTAACTGATATATAAATAAATCCCGGAATATGGGCTTATTTATTATTATTTAAAAAATCTGTTAGATTACCATTCCATCCAATGCTTATAATCTGAATTTATGCGAGCATTTCTCCTGATTTTATTTTTTAGCTGGTTGTTTGGGCTTTTTTTCCCATGGTGGTCAGCTTTGATTCCCTGTATTCTGCTGGGAGCCTGGCTTTTGCAGAACCCGGGAAATGCATTTATATCAGGATTTGCAGGTGTTGGATTTGCCTGGCTGATCCAGGCATTATATATCCATATTGCCAGTGATGGGATTTTAACATACCGGATTGCTGAATTAATGCAGGCCGGGTCGCCCGCGGTAATCATTGGTATTACTTTTTTGATTGGTGCTTTAATTGGTGGATTCAGCACACTTACCGGTTATTATTTCAGAAAAGCATTTATCGATTAAGGTCTGTTTCATTTCTTATTTACTTTAAACTTATATCGCGTTTCGTTAACATGTGCGCTTTAAAATTATGATTGATTTGATGTATAACTATTCCGATCAGCTATGAGTGAAAATCCGAAGATTAAGGATCCTTCCCCGCCCGGACCCAAAAAGGATAAGAAAGACTGGTTCACACGTTTTCTCGATTTTGTTGAATGGCTGGGAAACCTGCTGCCTCACCCGGTAACACTGTTCGCAATTTTTGCTTTTGGGGTTGTGCTGATCAGTGGTATAGCGGAATGGCTGAACTGGACTGCAGCAGACCCAAGGCCCGAGGGAGCACCGGGCCGTGCACCGGACGGAATTATAGAACCGGTCAGCCTTCTAAATGCAGAAGGTTTTCGGATGATTATTGAGAACCTGGTAACTAATTTCACTAATTTCGCCCCTCTCGGAGTGGTTCTGGTAGCATTGTTAGGGGTTGGTGTGGCTGAACGATCCGGATTGATCAGTGCCTGTATTCGTGGTATGGTTTTGAAAGCGGCTTCCTTTAAGCCATCTGAAAATGATATTAGAACCGGGTTTTTTGCATTGCCAAAGCGTATCTGGCGATTTCTTTTAACTCCAAAGAATCTCGTAACGATAACGATCTGTTTTTCTGCTGTTGTTTCTAACACTGCATCGGAAATGGGATATGTCGTTCTCGTTCCGCTTGCTGCAGTGATTTTTCATTCCATGGGCCGTCATCCGCTTGCGGGGCTTGCCTGTGCATTTGCATGTGTGTCGGGTGGTTATAGTGCAAATTTACTAATCGGTACAATCGACCCTCTGCTTGCAGGGCTGACTGAAGAAGCAGCAAATATTATTGACCCTGACTACAGGGTCCACGCAGCAGTCAATTACTATTTCATGTTCATCAGTACTTTTCTGATCACTGCTGCGGGTACATTTGTAACCCTGAGAATCGTCGAACCGAAGCTTGGGCCATACGATGAAAGTATGGCGATGGAAGATATCTCTGATGAAGCATCGATGGAACCTTTGACGAAGAATGAACTTGCCGGGCTCAAGTGGACCGGAGTTTCAGTTTTGGTGATGTTTATTGCTCTGGCAATGACCATTGTACCTGAAAATGGTGTATTGAGAAATCCGGAAACAGGTGAAATGCTGAATTCACCTTTTCTGAACGGAATCGTCGCTCTCATATTTGTCTGTTTCTTAATTCCCGGTTTTGTTTATGGCCGTATTACCGGTACGATGAAAGATGACAGGGATATCATCGAGGGTATGTCAAATGCGATGGCTACTCTTGGGCTATATATTGTAATTGTCTTTTTCGCTGCCCAGTTTGTTGCCTATTTCGGATGGAGTAACCTCGGCCAAATTTTTGCAGTAAAAGGAGCAGAATTTTTACAAAATATCGGCCTGACAGGCCCGGCTGTTTTTATCGGGTTTATCTTCGTTTCAGGGTCTGTTAACCTGATGCTTGGGTCTGCCTCTGCACAATGGGCAGTTACCGCTCCAATCTTCGTACCGATGCTGATGTTAATCGGATATAGTCCGGAAGTGATCCAGGCTGCTTACCGTATCGGTGATTCGGTTACAAACATCATTACACCGATGATGAGTTACTTCGGTTTAATTCTCGCGTTCGCAAATAAATATGACAAAGACCTGGGAATTGGAACGATTATCGCAATGATGCTGCCATACAGCATATTTTTCCTTATTGGATGGATTCTGATTTTCTATTTATGGGTCTTTGGGCTCGGTTTGCCGGTAGGCCCTGAAGCGCCTACTTATTATATCATTGGAAATTGAATGCTTTGCAGAATATAAATAGCATTTCCACCTCGAATTGTAAGCCGGATATTTTGATCTGTTTCATGCAAATGAAAGCAGAGTACAGGCTGACATATGTAACTGTCAGGTTTTGAGGATATGAGCATTGAAAATCCTGTCGCAGGAAAATTTTCAATAAATTTTACTTTCAACTGATCTTTACACTCCTTAAATTTGCGGGAATTTAAAATTGACCGAATGAAGGGGTTAACACCACACTCTTCCACATACGAATTTTCAGTACATATCATCCGACACGGATTCCGTAGTCGGATTTTTTTTGACCATAACCCATTCTCACATTTTCAAACTATACGAATCCTATGACCTTGTACCCGCAAAATAAAGCAATCCTTGCACTTTCTGACGGAACGGTAGTACATGGCCACGCAATCGGAATTAAAGGCACAATGGGCGGGGAGCTCTGTTTCAATACGAGTATGACCGGCTACCAGGAAATTTTTACTGATCCGAGTTATTACGGCCAGTTGATGATGATGACATACCCGCATATCGGTAATTACGGTACAATGGCTCGCGACGATGAAGCACGCAGGGTTATGATATCCGGTTTAATCGTACGGTCATTTTCATGGGATTTCAGCAACCCGATGGCTGATGGCAGCCTGCAGGATTATCTCGTGCAGAATGAAGTAGTAGGAATTACCGGTGTTGATACCCGAAAGCTTGTCAGGCACATTCGAAGTAAAGGTGTGATGAATGCGGTTATTTCTTCAGAAATCCTTGATGAAGAAAAACTGATTGAGATGGCTAAAGACTGGGATGATATGGTTGGCCTGGAACTTGCTACTAAAGTTACCCGCAAAGAGGCTCAAACCATTCCTTCAGACGGACCGTATAAAATTGCTGCTTTCGATTATGGGATCAAACAGAACATTATTAACAATTTCACCCGGCGAGGCTGTACGCTTCGGATCTTTCCGGCACAGACTTCACTTGAAGATGTGAAAGCCTGGCGTGCAGATGGTTATTTCTTCAGTAATGGCCCGGGTGACCCAAAAGCATCTGCTGAATATGGATTACCTGTGGTTGAATATGCAAAATCGACCGGGAAACCTCTTTTCGGAATCTGCCTTGGACATCAACTTATGGCACTTTCCGAAGGAATTGCAACCCGGAAGATGTTTGTCGGACACCGGGGAGCGAATCAGCCGGTAAAGAATCTTAAAACAGGCCTCGTTGAGATCACGACTCAAAATCATGGTTTTGCAGTTGATGAAGATCAAATCGATACAAAAAGTGTGGAAATAACTCACATTAATTTGAATGATCAGTCGATAGAAGGTTTGCGATTTCTGAATTTTCCCGGTTTGTCCGTTCAATATCACCCGGAAGCCTCACCCGGGCCTCACGATTCGCAATACTTGTTTGATGAATTCATGGAATTGGTAAAAGAGGGGAAACAAGAACCGGTGAATCAGTGATTCAGGAATTTTGATGGCTGCAGGTTGTCAAAATTATATTGAAGGCCTCAATCAACAATACAAACAGAATTTTTAATTCAGAATACACAACAACAGGAAGCTAATGCCACGTCGAGACGACATCTCCAAAATACTGATTATCGGATCCGGACCCATTGTAATTGGTCAGGCTTGTGAATTTGACTACTCAGGAACACAGGCTTGCCGCTCGTTAAAAGAAGAAGGATTTAAAGTAGTCTTGATTAATTCGAATCCGGCTACAATCATGACCGATCCCATGATGGCCGATGCGATCTATCTGAAACCTCTCACTACAACTTCGATAAAAGAAATTGTCGAAATAGAAAAACCGGATGCTGTGCTGCCAACAATGGGGGGGCAGACTGCACTGAATCTTGCCCGTGACCTCTACCTTGAAAATTTCTGGGAGGATAATAATATCAAAATAATCGGGGTGGACCTCGATGCGGTGAATATCACGGAAGACCGTCAGCTATTCCGGAACCTGATGGAGGAGATTGGTATTGAACAGTGTAAAAGCAGAACTGCCGAATCACTGCTCGATGCAAAGGAAATTGTCATTGAACTCGGTGGGTTGCCGATTGTTATTCGCCCGTCTTTTACCCTCGGGGGAACCGGCGGCGGAATTGTCTGGAATGAAGATGAATTTGAACGGAAAATACTGCGGGGATTGGAGCTTAGCCCGGTTCACCAGGTTTTAATCGAGCAGAGTATATTTGGATGGAAAGAGTTTGAACTTGAGTTGCTTCGTGATCAAAATGATAACGTTGTTATCATCTGTTCGATTGAGAATTTTGATCCTATGGGAGTCCATACCGGTGATTCAGTCACCGTTGCCCCCTCTCAAACGTTAACAGACAAACAGTACCAGAAACTGCGTGATGCTGCAATTAAAATGATGCGTTCGATCGGTACTTTTGCTGGCGGTTGTAATGTTCAGTTTGCTGTAGAACCTGGAACCGACCGTATTGTTGCAATCGAAATCAACCCGCGCGTGAGCAGGTCATCGGCACTTGCCTCGAAAGCAACCGGTTACCCTATTGCAAAGATTGCAACCAAACTTGCAATCGGATACACCCTCGATGAACTTCCGAATCCGATCACAGGGGTTTCTTCAGCATGTTTTGAGCCTTCTATTGATTATGTGGTGGTAAAAGTGCCGCGGTTTAATTTCGATAAATTTCCCGGCGTTGATGAAGAACTGACCACCCAGATGAAAGCGGTTGGGGAAGTGATGTCGATTGGGAGGAATTTTCCGGAGGCACTGAATAAAGCCTGGCAATCGCTGGAGGTAGGCAGGTCTGGACTGGGGGCAGATGGTTATGAACAGCCTGAGAGAAAAGAAGTCAGGCAGCGGCTGCTGAAACCTTACTGGGATCGAAGCCTTCAAATAAGAAATGCATTTAAATTGGGTGCATCTGTTGAAGAGATTGCGGATATAACCAAAGTTGACCCCTGGTTTCTTCAGCAAATCCGGTATATGGTGTCGCTGGAAAACCGGACTGAAGGCCAGACAATTGATTCGATCAGCCGGGAAGATATGTTTGAGCTCAAGCAGGCGGGCTTTTCTGACGTTCAAATTGCTTGGCTGATCAGTAAAAGTGGAAATGGTGTTTCTGAAAATGATGTACGTCGAAAACGTAAGGACCTGGGTGTTACACCGGTTTTTAAACTGGTGGATACCTGTGCTGCAGAATTTCCTGCAGAAACTCCCTATTATTATTCCGCATACGATGGTGAAAATGAAAGTGAGGTGACCGACAGGAAAAAAGTGTTAATTCTTGGCAGCGGGCCTAACCGGATCGGACAGGGAATTGAATTTGATTACTCTTGCGTACACGCTGTTTTTGCTGCCCAGGAAATGGGTTATGAAGCTATTATGGTTAACTGTAATCCCGAAACCGTTTCAACAGATTTCGATGTTGCTGACAAATTATATTTTGAACCTGTTTACTGGGAGCGGGTTTATGATATAATTGAGCATGAAAAGCCAGAGGGAGTGATTCTCCAGGTTGGAGGGCAGACAGCTCTGAAACTCGGCAAAAAATTTGTTGAACACGATATCAGGATTTTCGGTACAGAATTTGAGAAGATTGATTTTGCTGAAGACCGGGGGTCGTTTTCAAGGTTTCTGAAAAAACTGGGCATTCCTTTTCCTGAATATGGTACTGCAAGAACAGCCGATGATGCCGTTGAAATTGCACGTAAAATCGGGTATCCCGTATTGATTCGCCCGAGTTATGTACTTGGAGGCCAGGGAATGAGAATTGCTGTTAAGGAAGAAGAATTGCGGAAGTATGTGGAACGAATTCTTAAAACTCATCCGGAGAACGACTTTCTAATCGATAAATATCTGGATAAAGCAATTGAAGTGGATGTGGATTCGGTGTATGACGGTGAACAATTGCACATTGCAGGTATCATGCAGCACATTGAACCGGCTGGGGTTCACTCCGGGGATTCCACGGCTGTTATTCCACCGTATTCTTTAAGCGAAAGTGTAATCAGGACGATTGAGGAATACCAGGAAAAAATCGCTTCAAATATGGAAATACTCGGGTTTTTGAATGTACAGTACGCAGTTAAAGATAATACAGTGTATATCCTGGAGGCAAACCCCCGATCCACAAGAACAATTCCGTTCCTGGCCAAAGCAACACAGCGGCCGGAAGCTAAAATCGGAGTCCAGGTGATGCTCGGTGCAAAATTGAAGGATTTTGATTTGACATCCAAACTGGATAAATGGGCGATCAAAGAACCGGTTTTTCCATTCGATAAATTTCCGGAGGTGAAGAAAGAACTTGGCCCGGAAATGAAATCAACTGGTGAAAGTATCTATTTCATGAAGGATTTTGATGATGAACGTTTCAAAAAGCCGTATGAGTTTAAAAACCTCTATTTAAGTAAATAACCTGACCCTGAAATACAGCCCATGATCTC
>SLKH01000360.1 GCA_007134665.1 Balneolaceae bacterium | reverse complement strand
GTTTGATATAGAGTTCCCTCATCGTCTATCCGGAATTCAAGCCATGCCTCACCGGGTAATTTCATTTCAGCAAACAGAAGCAATCTTTTTTCATCTCTGTCTGCTAATAAAACCCTCCAAAAATCGAGCGCATCACCGGGATTAATTTCATGGGTATTGGTTCTCCCCCTTCTCAGTCCTACACCACCAACAAGTTTGTCTAAAAAGCCTCTTACCTGCCAGAGCCAATTCGCATAATACCAGCCGGTATCGCCTCCTATGGACCATATACGATTCAAAACGGTTTCCTGGTTCTCTATTTTCTGCTTACGTACATCCTTGAAACATCCATACGTTGGAACTTCAATATAATTTGAAAGGCCCTGTTTAATTTTCCCACTTACCATTGAATCTTTCCAGCTCGATTCAACTTTACTCTGATCAATTTTATCGAATGCCAGTTCAATAGCCTGATCATAGGAGATCGGATGAATATCCAGCGTTTCTGCAAGCTCATTGGGACGACAGATCACTTCTGTTTTCATACTTTCAACAAGATTCCTGGAAAGCTGATACGAGGTGGATGTAATAAAATAGAGCCAGTACGATGACAGTCTCGGAGTCATAACCGGAACGGTGACGATCCATCTTCTGAGTTTTCTGACTTTTGCAAACCTGAGCAGCATCTCTTTATAGGTCAGAATATCAGGCCCTCCAATATCAAAATTGGTGTTATACAACTCTTTCTTCAAAAGAACCCGTGTCAGAAAACTGATTACATCCCTGATCGCTATCGGCTGTGTACGGGTCTGCAGCCATCGGGGAGCAATCATAACAGGTAATTTTTCGACCAGGTCGCGGATAATTTCAAATGATGCACTTCCCGATCCTACAATGATCCCCGCCCTGAGAGTTGTTAACCCGTATGATCCCGATCCGAGTATCTCTTCAACCTTCTTTCTTGATTCCAGGTGTTTTGAAAGCTGTTCATCATTAATAATACCGCTCAGATAGACAACATGTTTTACAGGCCTTGTATTCATCGCATTTCGAAAATTTGTAGCTGCCCTGGATTCCATTTCTTCAAAGGAACCGGTTCCTGCATTCATCGAATGAATTAAATAGTAAGCAGCATCAATATCATCCGGTATATTTTTTAATGAATTATCATCGAGGAAATCTGCTTCTATCACACTAATTCCCGGTAGTTCTTTTCTGCCCTGATTAGTGAACCTGCTCTTCTCCCGTACACAGCAGACAACTTCATACCCATTATCGAGGAGTTGAGGCAGTAGCCTTTTCCCTATATATCCAGTAGCCCCTGTGAGTAATATTTTCATAGTTAATCAGACTGTATTACTTTTTACCGATTGTTTCAATCAGATAACACATCTTTTCATTGAATTGGTTCATATTCTTACATTAAATCAATTCAATGATTTCAACAGTCTGTTGCAGGCTATTAATACAATATTATCTATGGAGATCTATCTTAACGGACAATTTCAGAAACTTGAAACTGCCTGTATATCAGTCACTGACAGGGGATTTATTTTTGGTGATGGCATTTACGAAGTGATCAGGGTTGTAAAAGGTTCGTTATTCAGGGAGTTGGATCACCTTAAGCGACTAAAAGAAGGCCTTGAAGGAATTGGTATTCACCCTGGTAAAGCTCAATTCGAACAACTTCCCGAAATCTGCCGCGACTTGTTGAAAAGAAATGAATTGATGAATGGTGAAGCTGTAATCTATATACAGATTACCCGCGGTGCCTCCTGGCCCAGAACTCATACACATCCTGAGCCGCCAGTATCCCCAACTGTTTATATCAACACAAGTACTTTTAATCCATATAAAGAGCTCCACTCAAAAGGCGCCAAAGCTATCACCGAAAGTGATGTCAGGTGGACACGTTGCAACCTGAAAACCACTCAACTGCTTCCCAACACCCTGTCGCGGGAAAGAGCAAAAAATGCCGGTGCTGATAATGTGATCCTGGTCCGTGATGGAATGATTACTGAGAGTCCGAATGCAAATATTTTTGCTGTAAAAAATGACATTCTCTACACCTATCCAGCCTCAAACTATATTCTGAGCGGCATTACGCGAAAAGTTGTTCTGGAAATTGCCGTCCGGTTACAGATACCAGTAAAAGATACCCCCATATCTGAATTTGATCTCTGCAATCTGGATGAACTCTTTCTTACAGGCACAACCACCGATATCATGCCGATAACAATGGCCAATGGAAAAGAGATATCAAATGGCAAACCGGGCCCAATAGTCAGCAAAATTCAGCAAGCATATAATGAAATGATGTATGCAGGGAGAAATCCATAACCGAAGTTGCAGTCATAATTCTAAAATTATTTAATCCTGTTACACCCGGACGCTTCTGCGTGATCCGCATAATCTGCGGGAGAATTTACACTTTTCACAAATTGCAAGAATTTCCGAAAAGGAGTCCATAAACGAATCAGTCATCCTCTCTTGAATATCCCGTCTGAAACACGCTTATTATGGTAACAATTTTCAACACACGGAGACGATCATGGGATTTAAAAATTACACCAGGAAGGAGTTTCTGAAACATCTCAGCTACGGAGCTGGTGCTGTATTCACATTACCTGCATTAGGCTCATTCAACCTCTTCCAGGATCAAAAATATTATCAAATCTGGCGTAATTTTCGGGAGCTGCCGGAAGACCAAAAACTGGGAGTTGCCCTTGTAGGGCTTGGCAATTACAGTACCGGGCAACTCGGCCCCGCACT
>SLKH01000361.1 GCA_007134665.1 Balneolaceae bacterium | reverse complement strand
TTCGTTTCCGAATGAATCCACTCCATTTCACGTACAGTCATACCCACATCCTCAGCAGTCAGATATCTGCCGCCAAGGCCATCAACATAACGGCCAAATGCCCTGAAGAGCGGTTCCTGTTTATCCCTGCCCGGATCACCAATGATCACAGCCTTACCTCCTCCCAGGTTCAGCCCGGATATCGCTGCTTTATATGTCATCCCCCTCGATAACCGGAGCACATCACGCAATGCCGCAGCTTCATTTTCATACGGCCACATTCTGACACCGCCAAGTGACGGCCCCAAAACTGTACTGTGGATCGCTATAATTGCACGCAATCCGGATTCGGGATCGGAACAGAGAATCACCTGCTCATGATCTTTCGATTCAAGCTGGTTAAAGAGAGGAAAATGTGTATCGGTTACTTCTTTCTTCTGACGAACAACTGACGTTTTATCCATGAAAATGAGATCGGTTAACAATGATATTACCGGATATGGAACCGCTTCCATCAATATAGAAATTTAATCTGCTTGCAATCAACCGACAAATAGAGGGCAATTTTGTAAAAAATGAAATTATCTTGCCTGAAGAGGTGAAAAATTGCGTGAGTCTTTTATCTTTAACAGAAGAGCGGGTAAACCTGACAATGTTTTTTGATCCCGATCACAGAACCTTCTCTCTGTGGGCCGAAAGGATCGTATGGAGAGAATCTTAAGATGGTCGGTTGATTCAGGTTATCATCAGTTTCAAGATTACTGATGATCCTGCTTAATACGTTTCTGGCCGTATAGGTTGACCCCTGCGGACCTGTTAAATGATAACAAAACCTGATAATATTAATGTCATTCCGATGGGTCTACTCGAAACCTGAACAGGAGGAGTCTGCCTCTGTCCTGGAAGATCAGTTGGGCGTTCCGCCGGTGATCGCACGTTTGCTTTCACTGAGAGATGTGAACACATTTTATGATGCGAAAACGTTTTTCCGGCCTGATATTGACCACCTTCACGATCCATTTCTGATGAAGGATATGGACAAAGCCTCCCGACGGCTTGCATCTGCTGTCTGTAACCATGAAAAAGTACTGGTTTACGGCGATTATGATGTAGATGGAACCACGGCAACAGCATCCCTGCTCTTATTTCTAAAAAATTTTGGCCTGGATGCCACTTATTATATTCCCCACCGTTTCAAAGAGGGTTACGGTATCAACCCGGAGGGTGTGAAATACGCTTCTGAGATCGGTGCTTCACTTATCGTATCTGTAGACTGCGGCATTACAGCAGTTAAGGAAGCCAGGCAGGCCAGGGAGTTGGGTATTGACCTGATCATCTGTGACCATCACACAGTTGGTGACAAACTGCCTGAATGTATAGCTGTACTGGATCCGAAACGTTCAGATTGCAATTACCCATTTGACGGGCTTTCCGGAGCCGGCGTCGGTTTTAAGCTGATCCAGGCAACAATCAGCAAACTTGGCCTGGGAATTGATAAATCGTATGAATATCTCGACCTGATTGCCATATCAATCGCCTCAGATATCGTACCCATTATTGATGAAAACCGTGTCTTAATGCGGAAAGGCCTTGAACTGATTAACGAGAAACCACGACCGGGGATCAAAGCACTTATTGACCTCGTTCAGAAGAACAATAGTGCAGAAAAAGTAACAACATCCACTATCGTCTTCTCAATCGGCCCCAGGATCAATGCAGCCGGCAGGATGGGTGATGCAGCCGTAGCAGTGGAGCTAATGATTTCTGATTCGGAAGAAACTGCCGGCCGTATTGCCAGCCAGCTTGAAACGATTAATGATAAACGCCGTGAGACCGACAGGCGGACAATGGATGAAGCATTGGCGATGCTCGACAGCAAATTTGATATGGAGGAGCTATCCTCAATGGTATTACACCATCCTGACTGGAACCTCGGTGTGATTGGTATTGTAGCATCCCGGCTTGTTGATACCTATTATCGTCCTGCAATCATGCTCAGTACAGTGGAAGGTAAAATCAAAGGGTCGGCACGATCCGTAAAAGGGTTTAATATTTATGATGCACTCAAGGAGTGTGAAGATCTGCTTGAACAATTCGGCGGCCATGAGTTTGCTGCGGGTTTAACCATGGAGAAAGAAAACCTGGCTGAATTCCGGAAACGAATAAACCAGATCGCGTTTCAAAAACTCCAGGAGAACGATTTCAAACCGGAGTTAATGATCGATTCCAAAATGGACCTGAGCCATGTTGATATGAAGTTCTGGAAACTGCTGAGCCAGTTTGAACCATTCGGCCCCGGGAATTTAAGGCCGGTCTTTGTCAGTGAAAATGTCGATATCTTCGGAGATCCGGCCATTGTCGGAAAAGGCCATCTGAAGATGAAGATCAGGCAAAACGGGTCGGGCATATTTGATGCAATCGGATTTAATATGCATGAATTTATGCCGGCAGTAAGAAAATCAAAAGACTGCCGGGTCGATGTGGCCTATGTGATCGAAGAGAATTACTGGAATAACAAAAGATCACTTCAGCTTCGGTTAAAGGATATTCATGTGGCTAATTGAAACGATCGTCTTACGATTTCAACAACACCAGCCGGTTCCCTGAAGAGGCTTTCTCTTCGTTTCATGAACACATATATTGCAATCAACAACTGACCCAAACCTGATCAAAGTAACTATGTCAATAAAACGTTTTGGTGCGGAAGGTGGTGTTGGCACCGGCGGACAGCACCTCCCCTTTTCACGCTCAGTAGCTGCCGGCGGCTGGCTGTATGT
>SLKH01000105.1 GCA_007134665.1 Balneolaceae bacterium | reverse complement strand
GTTCAGATATGGTGTTGGATTTCAGGGTACATTTCCTGCTTCAGGAATCAGCGGAATGATGAGAATTACAGATGATATACAAATTCAGGCTATAGCCGGGATATTCAGTGGAATTCGAACATTTTCCGGGCGCGGACTGTACACATTCCAGGAAGATCGTTATTGGGATCTTTATGGGTATGGTATGATAGGTGCCTGGAGTTACAGAGGCTGGACAACTTCTTTGAATAGAAGAACAGAAACCGTACTTGGTTTGGGAGCCGGCGCCGGTTTTCAGTACGACTGGAGAGCCTTTGTTCCGGATTTCCCGCCAATTGCATGGAATTTTGAATTGGGCCTGATTTATGCAGATTTCAGTGAGGTCAATTATTCACTTTCAACCATAATGATCGGAGCCGGAGTTCACTATCGATTCTAAATCGATAATGTGAGCAATACTCAATTCACCCATTTTCTAAGGGCCATTTTTACAACAATGCATCCGAATCCGGGTATTTACCCGGATTTTTTTATCCTGCTACTCTTTTTAACCCTATACGTTGCCGTTTCAAATCGATATTGAGTACCTCTACCTCAATAACATCGTTTACGCTCATTTCATCCAGTACATTTTCAACTTTTTTGCCATCCGGCCTCATCTGGCTGATATGGAGTAATCCGTCTGCCTTCACACCAATATCTACAAATGCACCGAAATCAACTACATTTCTTACAGTCCCTTTCAGGCGCATACCGGCACTCAGATCTTCCATATTCAAGACATCCTGCCTGAGAATTGGTTTTGGCATTTCATCGCGCGGATCTCTTCCCGGCTTTAGAAGATTTTCGATTATCAGTTGCAATGTCGGCTCACCCACTCCCATTGTTTCTGACATTTCTTTTACTTCCACTTTGTCTAGTTTTTCAGAATATTCTTTCTGTTTTTCAAACAGCTTCTCAGGGTCAATACCCAACAGGTTACAAAGCTTTTCAGCAATACCGTAACTTTCAGGGTGAATCGCTGTATTGTCAAACGGGTTCGATGATTCGGGAATTCGCAAAAAACCGGCAGCCTGCTCATACCGAAACGGCCCGACCCCTTCTACATCAAGCAATTCATTGCGGCTTTTAAATTTACCAATTTTTTCCCTGTGCCGAACCACTTCATGTGCTGTGGTTTTTCCAAATCCGGAAACATAGTTCAACAGTGCTGCACTCGCAGAGTTCAGGTTCACTCCAACATGGTTCACACAGCTTTCGACGACATCATCCAGCTTACTGCTCAGTTTAGCCTGGTTTACATCGTGCTGATACAGGCCGACACCAATGGATTTCGGATCGATCTTGACCAATTCTGCCAACGGGTCCAGCACCCGGCGGGCAATTGAAATATTTCCCCGTTGTGCTGCATCAAGATCCGGAAACTCTTCGCGTGCAATATCCGAAGCAGAATAGACGGATGCCCCTGCCTCATTCACAATAAGATAGGATAATAATAAACCAGGCTCCTTCTTTTTCATCTCCCCGATTAAATCAGCCACAACTGCTTCAGTTTCCCTGCTTCCGGTTCCATTCCCGATGGCAATCAGGTTCACATTATATTTTTGAATAAGGCGTATAAGTTCTTTTTTCGATTCCTCAATTCTTTTATGGGGAGGAGTCGGGTAAATCGTTACGCCTTCCATATATGAACCTGTTTCATTGACAACAGCCACTTTACATCCTGTTTTATAAGCCGGGTCGATGCCCAATACTATCAT
This sequence comes from Balneolaceae bacterium, assembly GCA_007134665.1. Classification (GTDB taxonomy): domain Bacteria; phylum Bacteroidota; class Rhodothermia; order Balneolales; family Balneolaceae; genus SKRC01. Next base: position 1,023 of record SLKH01000105.1, on the reverse strand, counting down.
GGAATCAAGTGGTGGCTGAAGCAGCAGGTTCCTGACATTTTCTGCAAACATTCCGATTGCGTGTTCACCGGCTTCATCTGTCAATTCCGATCTCAGTTCCCGTTCAAGTGATGGAAATAACAAACGTTTCCAGCTTTCTGAGATCGCATCCTGCAATTCGCCGGTAAAAACACTGTAGTCGTTCGTAATGATGATCTTGTCGATCTCTTCAAGAGTCCTTTCTTCCCAGACTTCGGTATTTACTTTCAAAATACCCTCTCGTTCTCCTCTGTCGATAGCAAGGATCTGATGCGGTTTTAAAAATTTCACTTTGTTCGAAAAGTCATAATAGGTTTCATAAATCCCTTTTTGATCCTTTTTACGGGCCTTATCGCCAGCCATTTTACAAGTTAGACTTCCATAATTCCGAAGTTGTTTCCGAAGTATATCCCGGACATCCAGATGCTGGCTAACCCGTTCCGCTACAATGTCCCTGGCGCCTGCAATTGCCTCTTCAACTGATGATACCTCCATTTCATCATCAATATACTTTATTGCAAAATCTTCCGGTTCACCCTTTGTAGTATCCTGCTCCCAAATAAGGTCAGCAAGGGGCTCAAGCCCTTTCTCTATTGCTTTAACAGCCCTGGTTTTTCGTTTCGGTTTGTAAGGCAGGTATAGGTCTTCAAGCGTAGTATAATCCTGGCAATTTACAATCGCTTCCCTGAGTTCACCGGTTAATTTTCCCTGGCTTTCTATTGTTTCGAGAATGAATGTTTTTCGTTTCTCAAGTAATCTCCGGTCTTCCAGTTCAGTTTTTAAATTTCGAAGCTGAACTTCATCCAGGCCTCCCGTAACTTCCTGCCGATATCTTGCAATAAATGGAATGGTGGCACCTTCATCCAGGAGTGCCGCACTTTTTTTTACCTGTGAGAACGCAATATTCAACTCACCTGCAATATGTTCAAAAATCTGATGGTCAGACATCGAGTGAGAAACAATTTTTAGTTTTTAGTTGACGGTTGACGGTTGACGGTTGACGGT
>SLKH01000235.1 GCA_007134665.1 Balneolaceae bacterium | reverse complement strand
TCGATTCTTATTTACCTGTTTATCTATCTGTTCATGAATCTCGGTGCTTTTTATGTAGCCATGCTCTTTTCAAATAAAATAAATACTGAATCGATTGAAGGATATAAAGGGCTTGGGCATCGGGCTCCATTTGAGAGTATTGCACTTACCATCTTTTTGGTGTCGCTAACAGGTTTGCCGCCTACTGGCGGGTTTGTTGCCAAACTATACATTTTTGGCGCTGCGATCAGTGCCGGCTGGATTTGGCTTGTACTGATAGCAGGTATTACGACAGTGATATCACTTTTTTATTACATCCGGGTTGTAAGGAATATGTTCTTCTATGAACCGGAAACAAAAACCGAGCCTATCATATATGATAGCGGGTCGAAGGTAATCCTTTCATTACTTTTAATTCCAACCCTTCTATTGGGTGTATATTTCTCGCCATTAATTGAATTTGCTCAGCGGTCACTTCAAATAATTGGGCTAAACTGATTAAACATTAAAAATTGCAAATATGATATAAACCAAAACCAGGAATCAAAACCCCCAGAACTATGAGTGATGAAAAATTATTGCAATTATATAAGCAAGCGGACTCTGATTTCCATAAGGCCCGGAATGAACTTTACAAACCATCGGATGATGTCGTAACCTATTCGGCCTGTACATTCTCAAGAAGTTCACTGTATCATTTTTTGAGCTGTTTGTATGTTCATGGCACGAAAGATTTAGATCCTGCGATTGAGAAAGGAAGAAAAACGATCGAAGAGTTGATTCGTTATAGCCAGGAAAATTATCCGAAAGTAAATGAGATGGATTTCAATCCTGTTCGTTGCAAAAACAAGAACGTAAAAGATGTATTGAATGATGATGAAATCTATTTTTGTAATGATGCGGAACAGATCATGGTTTGTACGAGCCTTGCGGAACAGATAAAGGAGTTGGTAATTGATCGTGTATTTGATGGTGTTCAGCCGGAAATAAAACCGTTTTAACTCTCATCCCGGAATCCCAAACAGTAATATCTATTTGCCATTTTTCAAATTTTATGGTATTTGATTATTGAAAAATAGTTGAACTAACCGTAAATGTAATTTTGGTGGCCCGGGCGAGGTCATTAAGGTTTAAATGGGATTCAAGGATTATGGGTGAATTTTCTGAGCTTTGGATGCTGGGAATGATACTGGCTGCTTTTGCCGGGGGGGCATTTGGCAGTGCAATCGGAGCCTTACCGGCTTTCATATTTACCGGCTTTCTTGTCATGGCAGGCGAAACCGCTGCCATATTAAGTGGTGATTTTATTGCATTGACTGACATGGCAGGCGGAGATCTTCAATCGGATGCAATTACCGGACAGATTGCATTCGGGCCTGTGTTCGGCCCTCATATCAGTTTTGCTGCCGGGGCAGCAGCTTCTGCATTTGCTGCCAAAAAAGGATATATGGATACCGGATTCCCATATCATGAAGCAAAAAATATCGCTTATGCCCAGGGCCCCAAACCTGATGTACTGTTTGTAGGTGGTTTATTCGGGATTATCGGGTACTGGATTACGACCACATCTGTTGCTTTATCATTACCCTGGGATCCCATTGCTATAGCAGTTGTTCTGTCAGCTTTGATCCACAGGGCAGCCTTCGGGTATACTTTGGTCGGGAAACCCGGTAAAGGATTTCTAAATATGATACCTTTTGAAAATGAAGAGAGAAGGGGAACTACGGTAGATGAGGATGAAAAAGAAATACCTGATAAAGAATCACGCTTGTTAGTGGAGCCCTGGCTTCCCCATCAGTATAAATGGGGTGATGTGACCATGCTCGGGTTTGTTGTTGGAATACTCGCTGCGTTTATTACATATGAAACAGGCAGTGTTTTTTTGCCATTTGGTATTAGTGCCGCTTCTCTGTTATTCCTGAACCTCGGTGTTGCGAATATCCCGGTTACTCATCATATATCACTTGTAGCAAGTACAGCTATGGTTGCGATATCCGGCGGTGGCTATACGGATATGTCACTCTCCCTGATGCTTCTCACCGGTGCCGGTTTCGGTATTTTAGCGGCGATTTTTGGTGAAATCATACAGCGTGTTTTTTATGCACACGCAGAAACACATTTCGATCCGCCGGCGGCAGCCATTGTGGTTGGAACTTTTATCATTGCACTGCTGGCGATGGCAGGGATCTTTCCATCCAGTGCATGGGTTCCGCTGCCATTTTAACATCCCGATGTTTAGTACTGCTGATCTCTGATCTCAGATTGAAGATTATTCGATCTCAAATCTGCAATCGAGTAATCTGAGATCAAAGATCAGCGTGGTTTCCGGTTGATCTGTTTCTTAACTTTGGAAAAGTGAAGCCTAATCAATAGAATCTTATCGAAGTTTGAATATGGAAGTAACCGGAACCGTAATTGATATACTTGAAGAACAATCTGGGAAAAGCAGTAAAGGCCCGTGGAGAAAACAGGACTTTATTTTAGAAACGGATGATCAGTATCCAAAAACAATATGTATTACCATCTGGGGCGATAATATTGACCAGTTTGATCTTGCTAAAGATGAAAAAGTCACTGCACATATCGACCTTCAGAGCAGGGAATATAACGGACGGTGGTACACAGATGTAAAAGCCTGGAAAATTGAGAGAGGAGACAGCAGCCGGATGGATGAACCACCGCCATCAGCCCAAATCGGCGACTCCCCGCCTATCGATGACTATGATGATGATTTACCGTTTTGATCGTGAGTCGTGAGTCGTGAGTCGTGAGTCGTGAGTCGTGAGTCGTGAGTCGTGAGTCG
>SLKH01000031.1 GCA_007134665.1 Balneolaceae bacterium | reverse complement strand
CCACCGGATATTACACTGGAAGAGTTGCGACAGGAGATCAGAAACAGACTGCAAGATCCGCAATATACCCGCTTCCGTGATGATTATCAGCGTTTAATTGAGCGATACTTTGAACTGTTAAGACGATATGAGGATGCACCACTTCCTTAATGCAATTATTGATCTGCAAGATCATCTTAAAACCATTTGATAAATTATTACCCGCATGATGATCGGATTCATATTATCAATCCGATTCATTTATATAAAATTAAAATCCTGAATAATTATTGTGATCAAACTTTTTGTATTAGACATTGACGGTTGTATCTCACATCCATTTGAGACCCCGGATTGGGAGTCCATTTCCGAGATTAGAAAATTAAATCAGCTTAGTAAATCTCAGTCGGAAATCCCTTCTTTAACACTTTGCACCGGCCGGCCGCTTCCCTATGCAGAAGCAGTTGCGCAATGGCTTGATATCAAATTACCATTTGTATTTGAAAGTGCAGCACTCTATAGCTGGAGTAAAAATAGTGTTAAAACTATTCTCGATAAAGAACCGAAAAATGGCCGGTCATTAGCTCCGATTATTGAGTTTAAACAATGGCTTAATGATGAAATCCTGCCTGAATATCCCGAATTGATACTTGAATTTTCCAAAATGATGGATGCAGGTGTTGTATCTCCCAATAAGGATCAGATAAACAGGGTATATGATCGAATCATGGATCAGATTCAACAAAATTACCCAGACCTGGAAGCTCACAGGACTGAAATCTCAGTAAATACCCTGCTCTCAGGGAATAATAAAGGTACCGGGTTTCAATTAATCAGCGAAGAGGTTGAAATTCCATTCGACCAGATGGCCTACATTGGCGATAGTGAAGGTGATATACCTGCCCTGAAAAAAGCCAGGGTTGCATATGCACCATCCAACGCTATCGACAGAGTAAAAAAAGTAGCCCGGGAATTGCCGTTCGAAACCTCGAAAGCAATTCTTCATGCTTATGAAGAGATTATTAAAATGAACAAGAATGGGGAAATTTGAAGAGTTTTGATCTATCTGCCTGAGTTTGGTTACAAATCAAGTAAAACACTTCATCCTGTGATGAGTAACTCAACCTTCTGTTCTCTCCTCTTTTCTGTATTCCGGAACAATCAGCCCTGTGATGAACAGGACAAGCCCGGTTAGAACAAGCATCTGATATCGATTTACATAATCAGCAAACTCTTCAGTAGTGAATTCTCCCCTTTGAAGATCATCCAGCCGGGATAAAAATGGATCGATTCCTGCTGTACTTGTTGAGATTTCAAAATAGTTGCCATTTCCGGCTGCTGCGATCTCGCGAAGTGTTTCAGGTTCCAGCCGGGTTATTACCTCGCGCCCGTCCCTGTCACGATGGTATCCGATTAATTCGTTCGATCCCCTTTCATATAATGGGATTCTTCCCCCGTTTACTGTTCCAATACCTACTGTGAAAATAAAAATTCCATCACGAGTAAGCGCCTGTAACGAGTTGCTAAACGGTTCTCCATGATCTTCGCCGTCGGAGATCATCAAAATGACTCTTGCAGCATCTCTGCGTTCTTCAAGCCCGTCAAACATCTCCTTTGCTTTTTCGAAAGCAGCCCGGAAACTGGTGGTTGATGTTGGCATTTGATGGGTTTCAGCAATATCCAGAAACATTCTTAATGCTGAATGATCCTGGGTCATCGGACTTTGCACGAAAGCTTCGCCTGTAAATACCAAAAGGCCGATCCGGTCCCCATGTGATCGTTCAATAGCTCGCTGAATTTCAAATTTGGCTTTCTCAAGTCTGCTTGGCCTGATGTCTTCCGCATTCATACTGCGTGACAAATCGAGGATGATAAGCAAGTCTGCCCCTCTTTGTTCAATGTCTCTCACTTCGGTACCAATTTTCGGGCCTGCCAGTCCAATCACAAATAACAACAGTGCACTAAATAATAATACCAATCTCAGTTTTTCCCCGGTTTTCCAAAAACCTCTTCTTAATTGATTGATTAATCGCTGATCAAAAAATCGATGTCTTAAATTCTCATCTCTCCTTTTGATCCAATAGATGCCCCCCGCCAAGATGGGAATAAGCAGCAAAAACCAAAGATAGGAAGCGTTAAACCAAATCATAGAGTTAATTACTTGAGAGTATCAGGAAAAATACATCCATTTAAGTTCATGACCTGAATCGGTTAAAAAATGCGTGCATGTTGGTTAACGCAGCAAAATGAATGATCTTATTTTAAGTTTAGGTATATGTGTTTTGAGCATATATCTTGATGTATTTCGTATACAACCACTTAATTGATATCGCAATGAATACGAACTTAAATATGCAGAAAATAATCCTTATTGAACCTCTGCGATCTATGCGGTTAATACACGAACAATACTTTGAAATCCACAGATTCAAAATCATTAATTAAGTCTGTCGACCAGTGTAGCAATCAGGATCGCTGTTGACGCAATGCTTGATGCAAGGCTTACACGCTCCTGGGTAGTAAGCTCACGCCGTTCTGGCCGGGGCGGTATATAGATTGTAGCTCCGGGCCTGACCTCAGGATTGTTCCTGAAAATTAGAAAACGTTTTGTTCGATCAACTTCCCCATTGGCATAAACGATATAGGCTCTTCTGCGCCTGGCTTCTTCTGTAACGCCTCCTGCCGCATCAATATAACTTTGGAATGAACGACTATCGTCATACCGAATACTTACCGGGAATAACACTTCCCCTTCAACTCGAACTGTTTCCAGTTCTTTGGGAACATTAATAACATCACCCGGTT
>SLKH01000264.1 GCA_007134665.1 Balneolaceae bacterium | reverse complement strand
TTCTTGAGCCGCACAATCTCGTAATGGTGCTTGAACCTTTGAACAGGCTGCATAACCATCCGGGTATGGTGTTGACGCATACGGCACAGGCCTATAAAATCTGTAAGGCTGTCAATAGCCCGTCATGCAAAATTCTCTATGATGCTTACCACCAGGCGATTACTGAAGGAAATATGATACCCAATATGGAGGCCGCATGGGATGAAATTCCCTATCTGCAGGTAGGAGATCATCCGGGCAGAAATGAACCGGGTACCGGTGAAGTAAACTATCGGAATATCTTTAAGTTTTTATATCAAAAAGGTTTTGATGGAATTATCGGAATGGAGCATGGTAAGTCGATCGGGGGCAGGGAAGGTGAACTGGCCCTGATAGCTGCATACCTGGAAGCTGATGGCTTTGAAGTCTGACAGGCCAGGCAAGGATTCTGAATCTTTCGATGATATTACCAGGAAAATAGTTGGAAACCAATGCATTCAAAAACATCGAATGCGGGAGCTAATCCAGTGAATATGTATGAAGGTGTGAACCAGATAACCCTGAATTCTGAGGATGAACCATATTTTTTCATATCCCGTAGTATTCATACTGCTACTATATTTGCTTACGACAAGTTCTCCGAAAACCGGGCTGGCACAAACTGCTGCAATACAGGGAATCATAACAGACCGGACAACGGGTAATTTTCTTGAGGGTGCAAATATCTCCCTGGAAGAATTGGATGCAGGCCGGCCGCCACGCGGTATGGCAACCGATCAAAACGGTTTTTACCAGATTTCAAACCTGGCACCCGGGACTTGGGCATTACGAATCAGTTATATCGGGTATATCGCATATGAAGATACACTGGAATTAAGTACCGGTGAGTCTCGTACCATCAGTGTGGCGCTTCAACAGGATGAGGAATTAATGGATGAAGTAGTGGTTGCCCCAACCGGAGGTGCCGCCCGATTGGAAGCAGGGCGCCAAAGAATCGCATCACGCGATATACAACGGGTGCCTGTACCTGGTGGAACAGGTGACTTAGCGAGCTACCTGCAGGCCTTGCCGGGAGTTGTTTCAATGGGTGACCGGGGTGGCCAGCTCTATATACGGGGTGGCACACCTACGGAGAATATGGTACTGGTGGATGGAACGATGATTTACCAGCCTTTCCATATTCTCGGTTTTTTTTCTGTATTTCCGGCAGATCTTGTCAATGAAGTGGATTTTTATGCCGGCGGTTTCGGCCCCCGTTATAATGGCCGGATGTCGTCTGTACTCGATGTCAAAATGAGAGCCGGTGATCGATATAATCCCGGAGGTTCCGTCACGGTCAGCCCGTTTCTTGGTGAGGTGCTGGTAGAAAGCCCTCTTGGCAGCGACCGTGCATCTGTTATTGCATCTGTTCGCAGGTCTTTGATTGAAGAGTCGAGCCCATGGTTTATGGACACTCAGCAAAATATCCGGTTTGAAAGTCAGTTTCTGAAGTTAAATCATTTCGGGGTCAGTGATACAAGATGTTCTGCAATGTTCCTGCGAACCTACGATCGCGGGCAATTAGATTTCGATGCAGGAGAAATATTTACATGGAGCAATTTTCTGTTTGGCGGAAGATGTGTAATTCTTCCGCCGGAATCCGAATTTCTTTTTGATCTGAATGCAGGTATCAGTTATGTGTCTAACGCGGTGGGAGAAAGCAGTGATCCGGAACGCTTTTCAAGAGTTACCAGGTTTAACCTGGACGCCAACCTGACCCGGTATATCCGAAATGTGCGGCTAAATTATGGTATCTATACGCTCATTAAGTCACTTGAATATGATATGCACGATCAGTTCTACTTCCCTCAGCGTGCCAAAGATCATCTGTTCAGTGGCGGTGGATATATGGAAACGGTCATACCGATTGGTGAACAGATTAATATAAACGCTGGGACGTTAATCAGCCTCTACCGGCATCAGTACCGGCCTTCCGTTGAGCCGAGGATCAGATTTTCATGGCAGCCCCGCGGGCTGAATGAAGCAGAGCTGAATCTGTCAGCCGGCCGTTACACACAATACCTGGTAGGTTTAAGCGATACAAGAGATGCAAGCTCCGTATTTACAGCCTGGCTTGCAGAGCCGCCGGGTGGTGCCCGTTCAGAATCACTTCATGGGCTTGCAGGCTGGCGGCAGGCCATCGGCTTTGGTTTTTTTGCCTCCCTTGAGGGTTATGTGAGAAGATATGAGAATTTACCGGTTACAGTCTGGAGTACACTTGCTGAATTCACAACCGATCTTGCTGTTGCCGATGGTTATACATACGGTGCAGATGTACGATTGGAATATAATCGATACCCGATTTATGCATTTGCCGGATATGGTTATTCACTGACAGAATATGAATCAGCCCAGGATCATTTTGGAGTCTGGTTTGGTGAACCGGTTCAGAGCTATCATCCGCCACATGACAGAAGACACCAGGTGAACGGGTTATTCAGCTTAATACTTGGGAATTATACAGTTTCACTGAGATGGGAGTTGGGCACGGGACTCCCCTATACCCGTCCTATGGGTTTTGATGAAATTTTTTTCTACAATGAGCGGCTTCCGGATCTCGAACGAGAATTTGGAACGACAAGAGTGATACTTGAAAAACCTTATGAGCATCGTACACCTGCTTATCACCGTTTTGACCTGTCGCTTGAGAGAGAAGTTATCTTCGATTCATCGCAAATAACCGTACAGGTTGGGGCAATCAATGTCTATGACCGGTCAAATCTTTTTTACTATGATGTTTATACTCATCGGCGAGTTGACCAGTTACCGTTTGCACC
>SLKH01000131.1 GCA_007134665.1 Balneolaceae bacterium | reverse complement strand
TATCCGAAAGTTGCATTTGTCGGCCGGCCAAATGTAGGCAAGAGTAGTATGGTTAATGCTTTGCTTAAAAGTGACCGGTGTATCGTAACCGATATCCCCGGCACCACAAGGGATGCTGTGAACTGCATGTTAGAATATGAGGGCCGGAACTATGAACTCATCGATACCGCTGGGTTAAGAAAGAAAGCGAAAGTAAAAGAAAATGTAGAATTCTATAGTAATGTCAGAACTGACAGGGCACTTCGCGACTGTGATGTTGCTGTTGTGCTGCTGGATGCTATGCAGGGGTTTGATGAACAGGATAAACGTATACTCAGGGAGGCTGCCAGATTTAACAAAGGGATTTTAATAGTGCTTAACAAATGGGATATCGTACCGGATAAGGATACAAATTTGCTTAAGGAATTTGAGGAATATATCTATTCCCAGGTACCTACTATGAATTATATCCCTATCATAACCACTTCAGCTTTAACCGGCCAGAGAATTGAAAAAATTATTGATAAGGTTGATATCATCCTTAAGGAAAGGAATAAAAAAATTCCGACAAACGAATTCAATAAATTTATCAATAAAATTATTAATGAAAGGCCTCTTCCAGTGAAAAGGGGAAAACAGCTTAAGATTCAATATGCAACACAGGTAAAACAAAATCCGCCGGTTTTCAAATTCTTTATGAACAACCCTCAGGAATTACCTCCCAATTACCGGCGATACCTGGAAAATAAAATACGTGAGACCTATAAATTTACCGGAATACCCATCACTATGGTTTTCAGGCAGAAATAATGTTGATTTCAGGCTCTAAAGGAATACATTGTATAGAGGAATTCCTTATTTTCTGCCATTCTGTATCTAAAAATTCATGATATTCGATTCCCGGACTATATGGATTGTAAATTTTGGGTTTTAAAAGTTTACCGTATCTTTAGAACACTCTGTTCAAACATTTATTTTTGACTTTAAAACTGAAGAACATCTACGAATCTGCATTATGCAAAATAATTTGGAAAAACCGGTTCTTAACGCTTTAAATGAAGATTATTCGAGGGAAAGAAAATTCTCTCTAATGGAAAAAATCTATTTGCCTGAAATCTTTAAAGCACTTTGGTATACCTTGAAACAAATGTTTGCACCAAAGTTCACCATGCAGTATCCCGAAGAAAAATGGGATCCACCTGCCATATTTCGGGGAAGGCCTGTACTTGTAGAAGACGAAGGGCAGGAGAGATGTGTTGCCTGTGGCCTATGTGCAAGAGCCTGTCCTCCACTTGCTATTAGTATGCAGGCAAATGAAGATGAAGCTGATCCCAAGGAACGTTACCCCGATTTTTTTGAAATCAACATGCTTCGATGCATTTATTGCGGATATTGTGAAGAAGTCTGTCCTGAAGAAGCCATAGTTATGAGTAAAGATTACGATATTGTTTTCGAATCCCGAGAAGAAGCGATATACGATAAAGAAAGGTTGCTCGTACCCAAAGAAGATTTGTCAGAAAGACTTGACTATCTCAAAAACTACAGAAACCGGCAATTCGGTCAATTTTGGGATTTTCAGGAGGAGAACAATATTCACTCGGTAAGGGATCGTGACCGAACCTGGAATACAGGCCTGTCTCTTGTTGATATGCTGGAGCAGCAAAAAAAGAATGATGCTCAGAAAGCATCCTCAACCTGGTCTTGATTAACTTCAGTATTTATGACAAACGAAGTTACGCAGGAGTCATACGAACAGTTAATAGAAGACGCTACATACCTGCAAGATGAGGCAGAAGCTTTGCGGTATGTTATCGATACCGTACCGTATGAGGAAGCACCTCCGGAGAATGACTCTATTCTATACAAACTTTTAATGCTTGATTATCTCCAGGTCAATTATTACCGGCCAATCTTTGAAAAAGCCAGAACGAATTCAAGAGATTATATAAGAGTTGGAAATTATCAATCATTTTGTGAAAGCTTCAATCCTGAAAGTGTTGATGATATTGATATTCAAAAAACCCTGAATAAGCTTGCCAAACATCGTGCAGCATTGATAAACACAATGAATAAAATACCCTTAATTGATTGGGAAAAAATAATATACAAGGACAATAAAGAAATTACTTTATATCATTTTGCCCATGATATGATTCATAAAGACCGATCAATTTTGAAAGAAATTGCTGATATGGTGATGGTATTTCAAAAAGAAGCACAACATAAAAGGGAGATTGACAGAAATACTCCCGAAAGGGAACAAAAAGGATCTAAATCTTAAAAAGTCTGGGGTTAACGGTGTGGAGTGACATTTTAGTTATAATCTGTTCCATCGTATCTATCATTATCCTTTTTTTCTATGCCGGGAATAAATATTTACATCTCAGGTTATATTTAAGCATTACACTGTTAGCAATCATATCTGCAACCGGCGGACCAATATTCTATGAACAAATTGCTTATGAAATTTCAGAGTGGTCAAAAATCATAGGAATTACATTTTCTCTGATCGTTATGGCCTTACTCATCAGAGAAATGAAGCCGATATTTGCCCGATTTCCGGTCCTGTTTTCATATATACCTCTTTTAATCATAATAATTTACCCATTCATTACAGAAACGCAAATCCTTAAAGATATACTTAATCAAATTCTACAGGGGGGGACACTGATCATCGTATTTTTGTTTTATCTGACACTGATCAAAAAACTTGATGACCATTATCTATTCCTGCTTGCACTTAGCCTGTTTATTCTTGCATATGCGTTATTTTGGTTTGGAGGTGATTTCACTGAAAATTATTCATGGACCTGGCAATTACCTTTAATTACTGGAATGATTGTAATGAGTATGAAATTTGCTGATATATTCAGAAATCTGAATTACAATTATTAGTGAAATATCAATCTGATGAAAATAAAACCTGGTGATCCAGCTCCCGTATTTTCTTTACAAAATGAAAAAGGGGAACAGGTAAATCTTAATGATTTACTTAATAAAGATAAATTACTTCTTTTATTTTTTCCCCTGGCTTTTTCATCGGTTTGTACGGATGAATTGTGTAAGGTTCGTGATAACATGAAAATATATCAATCACTTAAAACAAATATTGCGGCAATCAGTGTTGATTCATTTTTTACTTTGCAAGCATTTAAAAAAGCACAGAATCTGAATTTTACGCTCCTGAGTGATTTTAACAAAACCGTATCAAAAGATTATGAAGTTTTAGAAGATGATTATTTTGGTATGCAGGGTGTATCCAGGAGAGCTGCATTTATAATCGGCCGGGATGGAATCATTCAATACACAGAGATATTGGAGAACTCTGATGATCTTCCGGATTTCAGGGTGATACAGAAAATGCTTACCTCAAATTTATAACAAATACCTATAGAGTTCAGAGATCAGAGAGGGAGATAGAAATCACAGAATAAAGACTTAAGTTTTATAACTTTACATAATATATATTATGCGCCTAATAATACCCGTTAGCTATGAATTAAATTATTTGATATAAGATATTTTTATGTAGAGTTTTCCCCAAACAGCTGTTTAATCTTCTTTATTATCATTATATATCAACGTTAATTATTTCTACCGGATACCGGTTGTTGTTTTGTTTGATATATTAATTTAGCCCGAAAATAAAATCATAATATTTGGAAATGAAAATACTGATTGTTGAAGACGACCAGGTACTTTCCCTGATGTTGCAAAAAATGATTAATGAATTGGGTTATACCATTATTGATGCTGTATCTAAAGGCTCATCAGCAATTTATACAGCAATCAAGAACGACTGTGATCTCATTTTAATGGATATCATGCTTGATGATGATATCGACGGCATCGATGCTTACAGAGAAATTCGACAGGTCAAAGATATTCCGGTGATTTATATCACTGGTAATTCCGACCCAATGAATCTGAGACGTGCCGAACAGATTGGTTTTTATGATTTTCTATCCAAACCGGTAATCTTTGATGAGCTTAAAGAAACTATTCGCTCCATTCATCTTAAAATGAACTAACTTTTACGGCTTAGTTCTGAATCTGAATTACATATTTTCCATCTTCATTTGGTGTTAATACAATCTTATCCAGAATCGCATCCAGGTTGATTTGATCCTCTACATATACTTCACCTAAATCCTCATCGAATTCCACTTTCGAAATTATTCTTTGTAAGTGTATTACCAGCATTAAAATATTTCTTCGATCAGCAAATTGACTATTTGCAATCTCTTCTATTTTATCCGGATAATAACATCGTATCCGGCTATCTTCACCCTCTTTCCAGTCTGGCCTGTAATAACCGTTCTTCTGTCGGTTTTTCCACTTTCTTTTTGATACAAGATGAAATACAAGATCTGGTTTCATAAACTAATTTCTTTTTCCGTGGCAATATGCATGATGGCGTCTCCTTTATGTACAACCGGACTATTGTTCAAACCAATAACTCGGCCATCTCGCGATGCAACTACTTTAAAAGATTCAAATCCAAACGGGTCTGTAATCTTACCAAGTAATTGATTCCGTTTAACATAATCACCAAGATTGATGTTTGACTGAAACAGTCCGGCATAACGAGCCCGGACCCAATGTGACTTCCTGTAGAAATCTGTGTCATTAAATGACGTATTTGTATCTTTCATCCCAAGGAATTGCATGACTCTGAGTGTCCCGTTGATCCCTTCCCGGATACCCATTTCATCAAACCTGTGTGCTTCACCGGTTTCATAAACAAGTATTTTCTTTTTTTTCCTGAAAGCTGCTTTCCGAAATGACTTATCAATTAATGAAGAATGAAGAACAACTGGCGGTGCAAATGCTTTTGCAATTGCGATGTTATAAGGGTCATCAAATGTACAGCGAATCTGCGGATAATTCGCCCGGCTTGCACCTCCTGTATGGAAATCAAGCCCAACATCAATTTGCGGAATTATCTGATTCATAAGAGTATATGCCACAAGTTTTGCAAGTGATCCGCTTTTTGAGCCAGGAAAACTTCTGTTAATATCCTTACCATCCGGCACTCCCCTTGCATTTTGAATAAAACCATACACATTGACGAGAGGTACCGCTATAACACTACCTTTATCGGGGGTTATAAGATTCTGTTTCATTAATCTTCTGATGATTTCAATCCCATTGATTTCATCCCCGTGCAACCCGCCGGTTAAAAGAAGAACCGGCCCGTCAATTTTTCCCCTGATAACTTTCACAGGTAAATCAATCGATGTATATGTCGGTAACCTTGCAATACTGAGATTTACATCTGCAGTTTCACCCAAACTGATTTTTTTATTGTTGATCCGAATATATTCAGGCATTGCTTCTCACATTACGTCTGGCATTTTTTCTCCGTTTCTCTGTTGCCACTTTTTGAATCACAAATTCTATGATGCTGCGGGCAACATCTTTACCCGTTGCTTTTTCTATACCTTCAAGACCTGGTGATGAGTTGACTTCAAGTACCAGCGGACCTCTTTCCGATTGCAATAAGTCAACACCCGCGATGGATAAACCCATTACCTTTGCAGCAGTTAGTGCCGCCTGACGCTCCTGTTTTGAAAGTTTAATAAGTGTACCAATTCCACCCTGATGTAAATTCGACCTGAACTCACCTTCTTTACCCTGTCGTTTCATTGCACCCACAACCTTACCGTTAACAATAAATGCTCTGATGTCAGCACCTTTTGCTTCTTCTATAAATTCCTGAACAATCACGCGGGTTTTCATGCTGTGAAACGCTTCAATCATCGATTCTGCTGCCTTTTTGGTCGGTGCCAGTACAACACCATAACCCTGAGTACCTTCAAGTAACTTAACGATAAGTGGTGCACCGCCTACACTTTCAATAATTTTCCTGACTTCTTTTGAATAATTCGTAAACACGGTCTTTGGCAAACCAATACCTGCCCTTGCTAATATCTGTAAACTTCTGAGTTTATCACGTGAGCGAACAAGAGCTTGTGATTCAACTGCTGTAACTACTTTCATCATCTCGAACTGACGGACAACAGCTGCTCCATAAAATGTAACAGATGCACCTATTCTCGGTATTACAGCATCAACACTTAATATTTTTTCCCCATAATAATAGATTGAAGGTTTATCCTTTTCTATAACTATATCACATTTAAGATGATCCAGAACCAACGCATCATGGCCCAGATTCTCAATGGATTCTACCAATCTCTTTGTGGAATATAGTTTTTTATTCCTGGATAGGATAACAATCTTTAAATTATTGCTTTGCATAGTCTTAATTGTAATTCCCTATATACTTTCTGGAAACATCTACGATGAATTTATTCTTTATAAACCTTCTTCCAAGCAATACAGGAAAACGCATTTCTGATCGATCAGTCAATGAAAGCTCCACCGGATATGTCATATCATGTATACAAATATCTGTTTTTATGATAATACGATCTTCTATGCTGCCATTTGAACTTTTTATGGAACGAAAATCGTGAACCGGACAAGTTACTTTCTGATTTTCAAATTCCGGATGTGTTGGATCCAATACAAAAAACGAAACTTCCGATTTATCAGCATCTATTTTAATATCATGACAATGCAGGCTTGCTGTATAAGCTCCAGTATCAATTTTTGCATCGATTCCGGATATATTCCAACCGGGAAAATCGATTTTCTCCACTCTGCCAATAATCTTCTTTTCCGTCATTTCTGATTAGACTTTTAGCTCCATATTTCAAACAGCCATAAATTCCACTTACGAATTATAAAGCTAAGGGTTTATCTTAACTCTAAACAAACAATTCTTTCTCCGGATTCAGTTTAACCCAAAAAGTCGTTAGACCTTTTTTAAATCACATCCTCCTATAATATGGGCTTTTTGAATGGATTGCATCGACTAATTTGATAAATTTTTCCCTAACTCCGATACACAGTTATGCAAAAAATCTATGGGATATCACTAATTCAGATATGGTAATTTTTAAACGAAGTATTTATCAAATTTTTTATGGTTTCATTCTGGACCCGTAATCTTGTATTTTTTATCTAAAAATAAATAATTGTATTGCAGAACAGCCTGTTACAGTCATTCATTCAATTACCTTCTACATGAAAATATTCAGACCACTTGCACTCATAGATAAACAGCGATGCCAGGGAAACATTCAATCCATGGCAGATAAACTCGATCGGCTGGATATCTCATACCGGCCTCACTTTAAAACTCATCAGTCAGCAGAAATCGGAAACTGGTACCGTGATTTTGGTATTTCAAAGATCACAGTATCCTCTGTTGGAATGGCTTCTTATTTTAGTAATAACGGATGGAATGATATTACCATCGCATTTCCGGCCACTCCTGCTCAGTTCGAACTTATTGATGAATTATCTGCTAAAATTAACCTGACTGTATTTATTAATGATCTGCATACAGCACAATACTTTGAAAAGAACAGTTCACATAACTTAAAGGTTATCATTGAAATAGATCCCGATTTTGGGAGGTCCGGGTTACGTTATGACCAAAACGATCAGATTGACTCCATCCATACAATCATTGATAGGTCAGCTTCATTGGAATTTTATGGATTCTACATTCATGATGGAAGAACTTACCAATGCAGTGGTAAAAATCAAGTTGAAACTGCTATACAGCCTGCGATTCAAATATTGAATAAACTAAAATCAGACTATCCCGGTGGCCGATCCTGCCTCGGTGATACCCCTTCAGCATCCTTGCTTTCATCTTTTCCGGGTATCGATGAATTAAGCCCCGGAAATAACATTTTTTATGACCTGATGCAGTTAGAAATTGGAAGCTGTTCAGAGAATGAGGTTGCTTATGCAGTGGCTTGTACCGTTGCACAAATAAAACAAGAAGCAAATGAAGTCATTATTCACGGAGGTGCGGTGCATTTCTCAAAAGATCGAATTTTGCAGAATAACGAAGAGGTATTTGGAATCGTAATTGACTTAAATGAAAATGGATTTGGGCCGGTACATAAAGGACGGCGCCTGGTTCGACTATCACAGGAACACGGTATTTTAAGAGGTGACAAGGAATGGATAATGAATTTAACACCCGGAGATCCTGTTTTTATTATTCCGGCTCATTCCTGTCTTTCAGCTAATCTTTTTGATCATTATCAGTCGTTGAGTGGCACACGAATTGAAAAAAGAATATTATCATGAATACGTTAACAGTAAAAGAAAAATACTCAAAGCACTGGCCTAAAATTGCAGTTATCAGTGCAATTCTTGCTGTACTGCTCTTTGGTGCTTATTTGGTTGCTGCAGATGTTCTAATCGAGGGATATTTACGGCTGGCCGCTTTTTGTTTCTTTGCTCTCTCCCTTTTAAGCTTCTTCAAAGTGAAAGACGGGCAAATAAAAATTAATTTGGAGATCGATGAAAATGGAGGGCTTGTAATCAACTATTTTGTACGCAATAAACAGATTGCACATGATGCCTTTGATTTGAACAGATTTGACACTATTGAGATTCATGAAATGCCAAACCGATCACTTTATAACGACTTCGTAACCGGTGACCGTGCTATACGATTTAAACAAAAAGAAAGTTCCGGCTGGTTATATTTAACAGAGGTTCACGGCAGAGTTATACCACTTGATTCTACTAATGCGGAACAGGTATCTGAATTTATCAATCGGTATTTAACCCAAAAAAGTCGTTAGGCCTTTTTTGCACGCGAAAGCGTTCTGTGCCGACGGTCAGGTCGGGATCATTGTTCCAATGACAAATTTGGGTTTAAATAATTAATGCTGTATCAGACCGATATCCGACAATTCTTAATTATTAAAAATTTGCACTCAGAACAGAGCCAGATCAGAACCTATTCAACCCAGGCCATTCCATCCGGATTGTTAAATTCCCCAATTGTATCTGTTACCTGCAGAGTTTGTAAATCTATAACAGCAACTGTGTTAATTGTGCTAACAGCAATGAATGCGCGATTTCCATCCGGAGACATCTGCATACCTTCAGAACCACCACCAACATCGATTCGCTTAACCAATTCTCTTGTTTCAGCATTATAAACTGCTATTTCAGTACCCCGGAGTTCTGCCACAAAAACATATTGACCGTCCGGTGTAAACTTGAGCCGGTTAGAAAAATTTGTTGGAAGATCAATCGTATCAATAATTTGTTTTGATCCAACATCAATGATTGAAATTGTAGATTCAATGACATTCGTAACCCATAACTCTCTCCCATTGGGAGACAGATCCAAACCTTCTGCCCGCGGCCCCGTCTCAACGACCGTTATCTCCCAGTCCCTTGATTCATCATCGAACTCGATGAAACTCACCGAGCCGGGCACCATATTTGTTGCAATTATGGAAGATTCATCTTCAGTGACCATTAACATGTGTGAGCGTTTCTGCCCGGTACCCAAAACCCAGTCGATTTCTCCGGATCCAGGGTTATAACGGCTGATGGTTCTTGAAGTCTCATTGGCAAAATAGATATTGCCTCCCGCCATCCAGATGCCATGAACAGCACTTAACGGTTTCAGGTCAATACCTTCAACCTGAGCCTGTGCTTCCAAATCGATGACAGTAATCCTTTGCAGGCCTGAATTTGTTACATAGGCATACTTTCCGTCACTTGCCACTTCATGGGGATTTGGATTAGCCGGCACACGTGCAACAATTTCAAGAGATACGGGGTCTACAATGGCCAGCAGCGCTCCATCCTTCTCTCCAACCAATAATGCCGGTGATGGTGTCTGCTGCGCAGACAAAATATCGGAATGTAACAATATGAAAGTGAACCCAGTTAAGATAAATATCATTAATCTCATTTCATGTAGCAGTTGAATGGTTAAAATTTTAGTTTACGATAATAAAGTGACTAACAAACCTTAAATCTACTCAGTTTCATTCATGAAAATTTTGTAACTGAGAATTATTTACTTCATGCCAGTATGTTTTTGACAAATTCGGGTAGTGCGAAGGCACTTTTGTGAATATCTGAGTTATAATAGTTTAAAGCCCGGAGTTCGGTTATCCCCTTTTCTACCCTGTTTAATGCAGATTCACTTAGTGGGCCCTCTCCTTTTGATGCACACATCATTGACCAAAGTCCCGTTGGATATAACGGTATGCTGCACATATACATATATGACTCATTGTACAATTCATTTAATACTTTGTAAACCTTCTTGATACCTGGATGATAGGATTTAACCCACGGGCTTTCCGTCTGGGCAGTGAGTACTCCGTTCTCCTTCAGGGCCCCATAACATAATTCGTGAAATTCTTTTTCAAAGAGCCCGGCAGCCGGGCCAACCGGATCGGAGCCATCTATGATAATCACATCATATTGATTTTCAACCCGGTTAACGAATTTAATCCCATCCTCATAGATCACATTGAGTTTTGGATTGGAGAAATCACCAACATCGGGCAGAAATCTTTTTGAAGCATCCACGACGGTTTTATCAATTTCAACCATATCTACCACTTCTACAGACCTGTGCCTGAGTACCTCTCTCGCCGAACCACCGTCTCCACCCCCGATAATCAGTACCTTTTCAGGATGTGGATGTGTAAACAGCCCAACATGGGTAAGCATTTCATGGTATACAAATTCATCTCTTTCGGATAACATCACCAGGCCATCAATTGTCAGCAGGTTCCCCCAGGTATCAGTTTCATAGACTTCTACCAACTGATATTGAGATTGTTCTGAAAACAGAAGCTTTTTTATCCCTACTGTCAACCCGGTCAGCTCATTATAATACTCATTAAATTGAAGCGGCATAGTATCTTACATTCATATATTAAATTAATTATATTAAGGTCACTTCCAGAGATTGAAGAAGTACTCCTGGCTTTCATTACACATACCATAGAACTGCAGCCGCAAATGTTGCTCCGCAAACTTCAACTTTATGCTCAATTCCGATGGATTTAATCTCTTTCAATTTTCTGTTTCTGTATTCAAATGCATCGATAACCATCTGACGTACGATATCTTCAACAGTACTGAGGTTTGCATGATCTTCAAATTCCATAATCACGCCAGGTTCAC
>SLKH01000099.1 GCA_007134665.1 Balneolaceae bacterium | reverse complement strand
GCGATAACTCCATCGAGTACCGGCGGACCGTTATTCTCCTGTTTATATTGAATTCCTTCAAACTGCTCCTGATCACTCTGATCGGGAATTGCAAAACGGGTACAGAGTTCCTGCTGGCCGGAGCCGGGAATGTGAACAACAAACCTTTCAGCTTCAACCAGAATTTCATGCATCTGTGATTCAATTGTAACATTAAAAGAGATCAGAGGAGGATTCATGGACAGGCTTGTAAATGATCCTATCGTAATACCCCTTTTCCGGTTAGATGCAACTGCCGTTACCACGGTCACCGGATATGGCAGCATGCGCATTACTTCTTTCAGTTCTTCAGCATTATCCGTTTTTTGATTGCTCACTGTATTTTATGATTGTTATGCTTTCGGCTGAGCAGGGTAAGTTCACTCCACTCAAATGCATTCATTGCGTTTTCCATTAAAACTGAGGCCCAAGTTCTGAAAGGTATTTGCTTTTTTCAACTGCCAATGACAGTTCTGTTGTTGCTTTCCCAAGAACAGCAAGCCTTTTTTCGATTTCTTCGCCTTTTAGTTCGTAGTTGTCGAAATGGCTCGATTCCGCATATACTCCGCTCCCAACCACATGAGAACCAAAAAAGTTCAGTATCGGGCCCAGTTCATGAGAAATTGACAAGTAATGATGATAGGTAGCACCGGTTGCGATAAGTCCGACTGCTTTATTTTCAAGTGGTGCTTTATCGGATTGCCACATGCCACGGGGAATCAGGTCGAACAGGTTTTTCAAAACACCGGAATAAGAACCCCGGTAAACCGGTGTGCCTATGATAAACGCTTTACTATTAATGATAAGCTCGAGTGCTTCAGCGGTATCACCGGTGTAATCTTTCAATTTACGGCCGTCAGCAACTTCAATGTCATATTCTGCGAGATGAAGCAGTTTTGTTGAAATACCGAATTCATTTTCGGCAGCTTTCAATGCCGCTTCTACAGCAGTACGGGTATTGGAAGGGTTGGAAACACTTCCTGCAATTCCAAGCAGATCGTTCATAAAATTAAGATCGGGTTTTCGTTAAAATTTAGATAACTGTATTCATGATAATAGTTGTAGCCTGATCAACATAATTATTGTTCACAGACAATTGAAACCGCCCCTGATTAAAGAACACTTCAAGGCCGGTCAGACACTTGAAATGTTCTTTCAGGATAAACAATCAGTCTTTATGGGGTTATCCGAACCCTTTGACCATGTCCATCACATGTATCAGGCAGCAAGGATTTTTCCTTTACTTAAGGGTTTCGCTGATTTCACAGCCGGGATAATCTCCTTCCCGAATACCGGTAATTCATCTGAGAAGTGTAGAAATCCGGTTAGAACAAGATCCACACCGATTGCATCCAGCTGTCGAATACGTTCCACTATCTGTTCTTTGGTTCCGATTAAACCGGTTTTAAACCCGTCATTATACTGAATCAAATCCCTGAAATCGGAGTCGGCCCACATCCCTTCACCTTCAGGTGACGACTGCCCTGCCTGCTGAACCTGTTCCTTGAACCCTTCTACAGCTTCTTCAGTCGCATTTTCAATAATATTCTCCAGCTCCTGCTTTGCTTCTTTTTCGGTATCACGGGCAATAACAAACGCATTAACACCGATTTTTGGCGGTTTACGTCCATATTCATCAGCAAACCTGTGTACATTATCGATGACTCCCTTAAGGTATTCCAGGCTGCCACCATTAATGAAGAGCCAGTCAGAAACTTTGGCAGCCATTTTTTGAGCCCGAATCGAATTTCCACCCTGGAAAATATCTGGTGCAGTTGCCGGTTTCGGATCACTCGGCGCTTCATCGATACGATAGAAGCGTCCATTCAGGCTGAACTTATCTTTGGTCCATAAACCTCTGAGTACTTTTATAAACTCTTCGCTTCTCTCATACCGCTCGTCATGATCAAGCCAGGGTTCACCAAATTTAGTGTATTCATCTTTGAACCAGCCGCTCACAACATTCAGGTGAAAGCGGCCTTTACTGATATGGTCGGCAGTTGCCACGAAGTTGGCAATTGGCCCGGGATGCCAGAGCCCCGGGTGTACGGCACCAATCAGATGAAGTTTTTCGGTATTCGCTGCAAGTGCATTAGCTACACTTAATGCTTCCAATTGTTTGTCAGCACCATAACTGCCGAAAAATCGGGCCTGTGCAAGTGCATAGTCAAAACCAACCTGTTCAGCAGTTTGTGCCAGTTTTTTATTGTATTCGTAGTTCCACTCCGTGTTTTGCGGCCAATCGGTAATGACCAATCCACCACTCACATTGGGAACCCAGTATGCAAATTTTGTATCCATTTTGTTTATCCTTATTTATTGATTTCGATTGTGAGCCGTTTCTATTCCTGTCGGCAAACCTGAACGAAACGAGCTCATAACAAAAAAGCCCACTTGCCAATGAAGGCAAGTGGGCTTTCTTGTTTCTTGGTTAAAGAAACGTGTGATTATAAATATTTAAATCATAGGCCTGCTCCCTTCACGGATGTATCTTTACAACACATACAAATATGCATGCAACAACTGCAGATATTTATTCCGTTAATTGTGGAGCTATTCAGATTCATGTTTACTATTCGTTTTGGCCTTGTCGTCAAGACATCATCAAACTTACGACACCATTTATAAAATCTAAAGTTTTTTTCCTTTCTTTTTTTACACTCCCTTTTCATAAATAGTATCTTTTATAATCAATTGAGCTCCATCCGGTTATGTTTTTCTTGTTTTTGAGTCCCTGGAAACCTGGGGGTATTTTTCAGATATGAGCATCTGGAATCAGGC
>SLKH01000224.1 GCA_007134665.1 Balneolaceae bacterium | reverse complement strand
TCGTAGGTTGTGACATCTTTAAAGCCGGCTGCTTCCAGCATTTCTGCAGCATCGTTTTTCATATCCTCACGCATATTCAGCTCATTTTCCCTGAATTCACAGTCGAATACAATCAAAGGCTGGCCAAATTTATCTGTCTGGTCAAAATCGAGATACATGTGATTTCTGTGATCAGGCAACACTTCACCGAACCCGGTCATTCCCATCGTCCACTGGCCGGGAGTCTGAACAAATTCTTTCAACTCTGCACCGATCGAAAGTTCCCGGACTCCTCTCCACCAGCCTTCTCTGCTTGCGCTTCCCTGGTATCCAAAACCACGAAGGTAATCCCTTCTGTCATTTCCAATATTGGCAAAACGTGCAATGTAAAAACCATTCGGACGCCTGCCCCAGTAATACCTGTCTTCGAAACCTTCAATCGCACCACTTGCACCTACACGATAGTGATGATCCATAATATTGTGGCCAAGTTCACCGGAATCATTTCCCAGTCCATCGGGAAACCGGTTTGAGCGGGAATTCAGCATAATCAGTGTACTGTTAATAGCTGATGCATTCAGAAATATGATGCGTGCATAGTACTCCACAACATCCAGGGTCTCGGCATCTATGACTTCTATCCCGGTAGCCCTGCCCAATTCTTCATCATAAATCACCTTGTTGACGATGGAATTAGGCCGTAAAGTCATATTTCCTGTACGCTCTGCTGCAGGCAGCGTTGATGAATTGCTGCTGAAATAAGCTCCGTATGGACATCCCCGGTTACATTTATTTCTAAACTGACAAGCTCCCCTTCCGCTGTGAGGCTGAGTGAGGTTCGCAACCCGCCCTATGGTCATCAACCTGCCGTTGAAGTGCTCGGCAATCTTTTCCCTGGAATGTTGTTCAACGCAATTCAGCTCCATAGCCGGCAGAAACTTGCTGTCAGGCAGGTGTGCCAGTCCCTCTGGCTGTCCGCTGATCCCGGCAAATTCCTCTACATAGTCATACCACGGTTCGATATCTTCATATCGGATCGGCCAGTCGATGGCAATTCCTTCTCTTGCATTGGCTTCAAAATCCATCTGGCTTAATCGATACGATTGACGTCCCCACATCAGTGAACGTCCGCCAACATGATATCCCCGGATCCAGTCAAACCTGTTTTTTTCGATATATGGCTGATCGGTATCAACAGCCCACCAGTGTTTCGTTGCTTCATTGACCCAACCGGTACGATTCTGAATATGATACTTCTCTTCATCCTCAGGAGTAATCCGGTTGTTCCTGGGCAGATCCCAGGGTTCCATCGTCGCTGTCGGGTAATCAGATGGATGCCTGACATTTCGGCCCCGATCGAGAACCAGGGTATTCAAACCGTTTTCAGTTAACTCTTTCGCCGCCCATCCGCCACTGATTCCGGTACCAACCACAATGGCATCATAGGTATTCTTTTTCTTTGCTTTGAGATTCAAATTCATAGGAAATATTTCTGAGAATTTCACAGGGATTACACTCCGAATCTAAGGGTGACTACCAGCCGGAGTGACTAATAATTAAGTGAACAGGATCAATTGCAGATCAGGTCGCCCAGGTTTTTCCCACTTCTTCAAACGGAATACAGCCCTCATAGCGTCCCGGTACTTTTTCATATCGTAACGTCTCTTTTGCACCGACCTCACTGGTGAAATAACCCATAAGAGTCAGTTCCTTCATCTGCAAAAAGAAAGCTGTTCCCTCTTCGTCAAGATGCTCTCCACCAACTGCAGCCCGGTTTTGATCATCTGCAAACTGGTACTGAACCTCCGGGTCAAGATCGGCATAATCGTTCCCATGAGCTTCTCTGGCCAGGCTGTTGAATGCATCCAGCCCTGAAAGAAATTGATTCTGGGCATCCTCATCATAAGCTGTGGATACCATCTCCTCAATAAAAGCAGGAACACCGGCTGCTGCAGCACCGGGGGTATCGGTATCGGGTATAATGATATCGGACAAATCTGTGATTAACCTGGCCTGATCTGTATTAAAAAACTGCGGATTCCAGTCAACTCCCGGCCTGGCCGTACACCCTTTTAATACACCCAGTGCACTGGGTGCAAATACAATTCCACCCATGATCAGGGCTGTTCGTTTGATTGCTTCTTTTCTGTCCATACTCATAATACTATCCGTTTATAGATTTTGTCGTTGTAATTCTTCAGCAGCATAATTTGCGGCTCTGGCAGTAAGTGCCATATAGGTAAGGGATGGATTCTGATTTGCAGCAGAGGTCATACATGCACCATCAGTTACGAATACGTTTTTACAGGTATGAATCTGGTTCCATTCATTCAATACCGATGTTTGGGGATCCCGGCCCATGCGTGCAGTTCCCATTTCATGAATTCCGAGTCCGGGGCCTCCGGGATCATCATAAGTCGTGACATCACTGAATCCGGCTGCCTCGAGCATCTCGGCAGCATCATTCTTCATATCCTCACGCATTTTAAACTCATTTTCGCGGAACCGGCAATCAAATACTACTGTCGGCTGGCCCCATTTATCCGTTTTGTCGAAATCGAGCCACATGCGGTTGTCATGGTGCGGCAGCATTTCACCGAAAGCTGTCATTCCCATGGTCCATTCACCCGGAGTTTGTACAAATTCTTTCAATGGTTCACCGATAGACAATTCACGAACTCCCCTGGTCCATCCCTGGCGGCTGGCACTTCCCTGATATCCAAAACCTCGTAAATAATCCCGGCTGTCATCCCCGACATTTCTGTAACGCGGAATGAAGAATCCTGTTGGCCTTCTGCCGTAATAATAACGATCCTGGAATCCTTCATAGACTCCATT
>SLKH01000305.1 GCA_007134665.1 Balneolaceae bacterium | reverse complement strand
TGTTGTTCATATTGATTCCCGATCGGAATAACCGCCAGCTTTTTCCCCAGGAACATCGCTTCCGAACAGGTTTCAAATCCTGAGCTTGTCAGTACCCCGAAACAGGTTTCAAGGCTTTTCAGAAACGATTCATTACCTACCGGCCTGATCGTAACATTTCCATGCCGGTATTCACTGCTGCACAGCGGCGAAAAAATTTCCCACCTGATATCCTTTATCTGGTGAAAAATGGCTGACAATGTCTGGTAATCAAATGCCGGAAGATACACCGTAATCGTATCTCCGGTAACTGGACTCAGGGATTGAACCCGGGACCTGATGATGGGCGGTTCAATAAATTTGTCATATCTCCTGAAATGAAAACCGATCGCTTTGGAGCAGGGAGCAAAATGCTTCAAAACCTGTTCTGCCAGTATGGATTTTTTTTCCGGGCGCGGACTCTTGTCTGATAAAAAAGCAGCCTGGTGACTTAATCCGATACAGGTCGTTCCTGAAGTTAATGCAGCCCAGGAAGTAACAGGTTCATAATCGGAGATAACAAGATTGTATTCTTTCAGTTTCAGGTTGTGAACATCCTGAATGAACGTCAGCGGCCGGATGTTCCTTGCAGTTTCAAATAGTGAAACAGCACCTTTGGAATTATATAACAGGCTGATACCTTGTTTTTTTATTGTGTTGTACCCCTGCAAATACATCTGGTGATTATGACCGCTTATGAGAACATCAATCTCAGCATCAGAACTTAAGAGGGGCAATAATTCAATTGCCCTGCTGATGTGGCCGTGGCCGGTACCCTGTATTCCGTATAATATTTTCATACGACAAGTATTTTATCCTGGACCGGCATCTTTTGAGGTATGAATGACGAACCGGTATCATCTTCAAAATGGCTGTCATCATACTTATAAAGTGTCCATTCACAGCCATCATGCTCCAAAGCCGTGAGGTTTTCAATCCAGTCACCCGAATTCATATAAATGACCGATCCGTTATCATTTTCAAACCCGCGGATTTTGGGTTGATGTATGTGCCCGCAGATGACATAATCGTAGCCCTGGTCAATGGCAAGCTCCATGGCTGTTGTTTCGAAATCATCGATATAGCGGACTGCTTTTTTGACACTATATTTGATTTTCTTGGAAAGGGACAGTTTGCCGCACCCCAATTTAACTGAAAGGTGATTGATGAACCGGTTCAGTAATATAAGCAGATCGTATCCATGGCTTCCTATTTTTGCAATCCATTTGCTATATCTCATTGTCACATCGAATATATCTCCATGGAAAATCCAAACTTTCTCTCCATTCAATTCGAGTATCAATTTGTCACGAATAAATAAAGGACCGAGCCGAAGTTCCGTAATTTTTCTAAGCACTTCATCGTGATTGCCTGTCAGGTAGTAAACCTGAGTCCCGTTTGACATCATATTAAGCAGCGTTTTCAGTACAGCCATATGTGCTTCAGGCCAGTAATATTTTTTGAAATTCCAGATGTCAATGAAATCACCATTTAGTATCAGGATTTCCGGTCTGATCGAATGAAGGTACCGGACTAACTCCTGGGCATGACACCCAACCGTGCCAAGATGCACATCAGATAGGACCACAATGTTTAACGGGCGTTTACCATTCATATAGATGATTTTTGTTTACAATATGCAATTGTCATGTTATGGCATGATATCCGGAAGGTTAATTTATCGTGAAGCGAATATTAAGATATTGTTTAGATGGGATCCCCGGATAACTGAAATGTATACCATCAATGCCGGGTGTACTGAGTGGATTAGGGCTGTATGCAAACTATGCTTACACCTTTTCAGCAGCTGATTACGGACGTGAAGATAAATACCCGCTTCCATATCAGGTTCCCCATGTACTAAACACTTCTGTCTCGTTCGACCAAGGCGGGTTTTCCGGAATGCTTTCTTATAACTTCCAAAGCGCTTCATTCCTGAGCACCAGCACCCGATTGCCAGGTGAGCAGACGAAACCAGAATTCCTGCACTCAACGTTTCATTTATGGCGAAAGATAGGTTGAAATGTATTCCGCCGGCGAAAAAGCTGGAATTCTACCCTGGTTAAAATCTTTGACATTCCTGGTAATCACCGCATCACAAGAGGCATGGTAGTTCGGCTCATTACAAATGAATATCGAGTAAATATTACAAGCAGGATATACTTCCTTTACAAGTATTCAAATGAGTGGTTTGTATCATGAAGTAGAAAGTTTAAGTCAGTGATTATTTAAGAGCACAATTTATGTTTGTACCAGATACAACATAAATCAGTCAAAAAAATAATCCGTTGACTGTCTTCAGAATACCTGAAAAGTATTCGAAGATTGTGCTCCGGTTTTATAATTAATTGTAGTGGCATTGATTACGCAGTAAGTGTTTTCCAGATTGAAATTAGAAGCCAGTCGGGGGGGTGTTTCGATTCTATTGAAACTGAGATGATACCCTTTGAACTTGATTCCGGTAATCCGGACGTAAGGAACTGCTGGCTTCGACCAATCTTATTAAGAGAGGGTAGGGCCTGAAACTGTAGAACCAGTTTCAGGTTTTTTTTAGCATGCGTGAAACAAATGATACTTCTCAATCAACCGGATTGCGCTGAACCGTATCAGAAAACGAATGGGTCTAAGAAATGGGGATTATTTAGAGGATTACCTGAAAAGGATGAGGAGGAGCTGATCAATAATGAAGAATTTTTAAAACGGATCAGAGAAAATATTCTTTTTGGTGAAAGAATTGAGTCCGAAGATGGATTTCTCGCTGTCAAATGAGTGTACTTCTCAGTTACCTTCTGACTCGAATG
>SLKH01000114.1 GCA_007134665.1 Balneolaceae bacterium | reverse complement strand
GGCTGCCACCCCGACTCATCCGATCACGGGAAGTGGTCGGATGAGGTAGGATAAAAAAAATGTAACGTTTTAAAATCCCGATCGTCCTATCGACAGGTTTAATGATAAAAAGATAAATATCTCTACAAATAAAAGTTAAAAACAATGATGAATAGACTATTACTAACGATCTCGACTGCAATGATGCTTTTTGCCATGGGGTGCTCAACAAGCCCCGATGCAAGTACCGGATTTCTTGAAGTAAGGATGTTCGATGCTCCGGATAATTATGAGCAGGTGAATGTATTTGTTGAACGGGTTGAAATGAACCGGGCCGATAGCGGAGAAGGCTGGGAGGTAGTGAGTGAACCAGAACAACAATATGATCTTCTTGAACTGACCAATGGTAATTTTGAGGTGATAGCAGATGCCGAGCTTGAAACCGGTACATACAACCAGATTCGACTCATCCTTTCCCGGGAGAATAACAATGTCGTTATCGATGGTGAGGAGCACAGCCTGAAGATTCCGAGTGGGTCTGAGACAGGAATAAAACTAAATGTAAATGCCGAAATCCTTGAAGGTATACGATATGTTCTGCTTCTCGATTTTGATGTAAACAGGTCTGTAGTCAGAACCGGGCAGGCACCTGTTCCGGGATTCATACTTCAACCGGTTATTCGGGCAATAAGCCAGGCAGAATCAGGAAACATTGGTGGTTCTGTCCAAAGCGATGCTGAAGCCCTGATTACAGCATATCTGGATGGTGAGGAGATCACTTCAACCTATGCCGATCCGGAAACAGGAAGTTTCCTTCTCGTAGGACTTGAAGAAGGCAGCTATACAATAGTCATCGAACCCGGTTCAGAAAATTATATCAGTACACAGATCGAAGATGTTGAAGTGATTATCGGAGAGACAACAGACCTGGAAGAGATTGAGCTGGAAGAAGTGAGCAGTGATTAGAATTATTCCCATACTAACATAGCGCATTCGTATTCTACTACAGATACAAAGCCTGCGGGGGTGACTCCCCACAGGCTTTTTTGTGCGCCCGGCAGGGCGCAGTTGCTATAGGATGTAAGTCCCAAACACACCTTGATAACGGGAAGTGTTAACCAATAGCAAGGCAACGTTCTGATTCGACGAACAGGAACCACATACAGAGGCGATGCCGGTGGGTAAGTCTGCAAAACAAGATAAAGCCCGATGGATCGTGCCTAAAGGCACTGAAAGGGTGGTGGAACCGTTTTAATTCCGGATTGAAATCCGGGGCTACAATTATCGGTTATGCCTGACGGCATATTCTACATCAATGACTGAGAACCGTGTCTCCGTAATATTCACGGGTGGATGATTTTCGAAGAGCCTTTCCTTTTAAAGTAGCTGATGTACAGTCGTGAATCTGAACCACTACATAATCACCTTTCTGGTAATCCTCCCGGTCAAAAACTACCATCTTGTTGGTATCTGTGCGTCCGCATAGCTGATCGTCCGATCGCTTACTGGTTCCTTCCACAAGTACAAGATGTTCCCTGCCGATTTCTTTACGATTTAACTCTTCCTGGATTTCCATCTGCTGGTTAATGATTTCAGTCAGACGGCGTTTCTTAATTTTCTCAGGAACATCATCTTCAAATTTTCGATGAGCCAGGGTCCGTTCCCGCTCTGAATAGGAGAACATGTAGGCAAGATCGTACTGTACCCGGGCCATCAGGCTAAGGGTATCATTATGCTCTTCTTCAGTTTCCCCGCAGAATCCGGTAATTATATCTGTTGATAATGCCAGACCGGGTATTATTTCACGCATTTTGTCAATCAGGTCAAAATATTCCTGCCTGGTGTAAGGACGCTTCATCCGTTCAAGCACATCGTCATTCCCGGACTGTGCAGGAATGTGAATGTAATTACAGAGGTTTGGACGTTCATTGATCAGATGCAGCAGGTCTTCAGGGAAATCTTTGGGATGGGGAGAAGAGAAACGCAACCGCATTTCGGGGTCGATCCGGCTGGCATGATCCATCAAAGTGGTGAAGTCGGCATTCTCGGTTTTATACGAATTCACATTTTGTCCAAGAAGCGTTACTTCCCTGTAACCCTGATCACTGAGCTGACGGAGTTCATTCAAAATGCTTTCCATCGGCCTGCTTCTTTCACGCCCCCTTGTGAAAGGAACTACACAAAACGAACACATATTATCACATCCCCGCATGATGGAAATAAAAGCAGTAACACCGTTTCCGGATGTTCGAACCGGAGTAATGTCAGCGTAGGTCTCCTCAAGTGAAAGAAGTACATTCACGGCTTTTCGACCGTCGTCAACTTCTTGTAAAAGGCGCGGAATGTCACGGTAGGCGTCAGGGCCGACAACCATATCCACAAGCTGCTCCTGTTCGATAATCTGATCTCGAATTCGTTCAGCCATACAGCCTAAAACACCAACAGTCAGGTTATCCCTGGAATTTTTCAAAGATCTGAATTCCCTGAGACGATTCCAGACTTTGGTCTCGGCATTTTCACGGATTGAGCAGGTATTGATAAAAATGACATCGGCACTTTCAGCATCCCCGACCGGTTTCATGCCTTCTTCCAGTAGAATGGAGTTGACAATTTCAGAGTCGGCAAAGTTCATCTGACAACCGTAAGTCTCGATATAGAATCGTTTGTTTTTCATGAATTCTGCTTCGTGTGTAAAATAGCGGATACCGGTGTTTATCCCGGCATCGCTAATGTGAGATAATTTCTGTGGACAAAAAGATACAAAATATAAAAACGCTTATCAGAATGAATGAATTAGTGAATGAGTGAGTGAATGAATGAGTGAATTACTCTTCTTCCTCTTC
>SLKH01000248.1 GCA_007134665.1 Balneolaceae bacterium | reverse complement strand
TAATTTACCTTTTTATTGTTCGTTTACGGTTTCAGACGTTCACG
The DNA here is from genome assembly GCA_007134665.1 of Balneolaceae bacterium. Taxonomy (GTDB): domain Bacteria; phylum Bacteroidota; class Rhodothermia; order Balneolales; family Balneolaceae; genus SKRC01. The sequence continues at coordinate 2,782 of SLKH01000248.1, read as the reverse complement.
TCAGTTGCTGTTGCAACCGACGATTCATGTTCTTCGTGATGATGTTCTTCAGCTGCCATCCCGATAAATACAGCAGACAGCAATGTAAAAATATATGCCTGTAACAGCGCGATAAAAGCCTTCAGAATATAGAGTAATGCCGTTAATGCCACCCAGACAACTCCGGATGTAACACCAAATGCAGTTCCAAAAAGATCCGTGAAAATAAATATCAGCCCCAGGATACAAACGATCATAATTTTACCGGAGAGCATATTGGCAAAAAGACGAATGGCCAACGCAAATGGTTTGGTAAAAAGCCCGATAATTTCAACAGGAGTTAATATTATCCGCACTAACGGATGTACACCGGGAAACAGAAACACATGCTCCCAGTGATCTTTTGTACCACTGAACTGAGTAATAAAAAATGTAATTGCCGCGAGTGTTGCCGTAACTGTTAAGTCGGCCGTAGGTGATACTCCCCACGGAAACAAACCAAACAGATTCATAAATGCAATAGCCATAAACACGGAAAAGAGATAAGTGACATATTTCTTATACTTTTCTCCGGGTATATACTCTTTTGCAATATCATCGCGAATAAATATAAAAAATACTTCAAACAGGTTTTGCCATACACCTTTCGGCTCTGTCTCTGAGCCAACCCCTTTTCTGTACCGTCGTGCAGCCCACCAGCTAATCAGCAAAGTAAAAATGATTCCAAACCAAACATACATTAGGTGAGAAGTAATCGAAAAGTCAATTGCAACCGGTGTGCCGTCTGACCTAACAATTCCTGCTTCACTCATTTCAAACTCACCGGAATCCAATGCGCTGGCTGTGTTGGAATAGAAATAAAATTGTCCGGCGGAATAAAAAATTCTTGGCAGATACACCTTTTTTCCCGCTATTTCAATGTAATCATGATCAAGAATTTTACCCATTACATCAATCGGGCTACCCGACTCCCCGGGCTCATCTGCAGCTATCACTCCTGGTGCTTGTAAGGATACGATCAATAAGAGTAGAAACAGTCCTCGCAGTGCTGTCTGCATCTCAAGTTAGTTGTTTAAAATATGGTCTTTTTCAGAAAAATTTGTAATCATTTTATTGATCAAAATGATTTCAATTACAGAATGGAGAATATACGAAATTATAAAACTCAGAGTAAAGGAGATTTGTTCAATTTTTAATACTGCAACGAGTATGATGAAAAGGGTAAGTACCAGCAGGAAGCGAATCGTAATTCCAAGAAAATAATGAAAAAAAAATTCATCGTTATTCAGGTTTTTCGTCCTCAGAAAAACTGTAAAATGAACAAAAACTGCTGCAAGGCCGAGCAAATACCCTGCAATCCAGCCTGCCAGATATGATTCATGAATCATAAAGGCAATCAGCAGTGCGCTACCGAAACCTGTACCTGATGCAATAATTTCTTTTCGATACCCCTGCAAAGCAACCTGGATGTTAATGATGATCCTGTTTTCTGATGATCCGGATAATCGTTCCTGCCATCAACCCTAAACCTATAAATATTCCCAGAAGCAGAAACCATGGTGAAGAGTCTGTTATGGTGTCGATCCAATAACCAAACAGAATTGGCAAACTAAGCCCGAGCGCAATTTCAGTACCGAGAGAAAGATACTGAATATATTCACGCAGCTTCGGATCTTTGAACAATTCAGGAGGTCGTTTCTTTTTCTGTCTTTTCTGTTTCTTTCAGACTATCGGGGCGTTTGACATTTTCCTTCTTGCCATCAATGCCCATTTTACAGGTACCATGGATTTGCGCACCCTCCTCAACCAGAAGGGTCTTGGTATGGATGTCACCATTAATTTGAGCTGACTGGCGAATAATAAGTTTGCCGCTGATAAAGATTTCGCCATCAAGTTTACCTGCGATATCCGCATCTTTTGCTTCAATATTTCCTTCTATATGGCCATTAGAGTTAATTATCACCTTGCCTTTTGATGTAGCCTGGCCATCGATGAAACCGGCAATTCGAATATCATTTTCTGAATGAATGTCCCCCTTAATCCGGGTACCCTCGCTAACCATATTGAGAGTTGGAGACTTGCTGCTTGTTGGGTTATTATTTTTAGATTCTTCTTTATTGAACATAATTTTTTACTTAATAAGATACATTTGCGGGTTTTGTGCAACACCATTTTTCCAAATTTCAAGATGAAGATGTGATCCGAAGCTCAATGCTCCTTTATCTCCTACTGTTCCAAGCAGATCACCTCTCATTACGATATCACCTTCACGTACAAATAATTTTGCTCCGTGTTTATAAACACTGATATAGCCATCCCCATGCTGAAGATAAACAACATAACCGTAATTGACGGTCCAGCCTGCTTTGATTACCGTACCCTCTGCTATTGCCATAAACTCAGAATGTTCCCGTGCTGCGATGTCAATTCCAAAATGGTGATTTTCCGGTGAAAACTCCTGTGTCAATGTTCCGTCAACAGGATATGCTGATGGAAATGACGGGGGGTTTTTAAGAATATCAGAGTGAATCACTTCATTTCGTGAAAACATTTCATATGCAGGAAGTTCTGCAGTCCTGAATGTGGGTACTACATTTACCTGGTTTGCCATTTCATTACCGCCGGATAAAAAACGCGGCTGAAAAATGGTATCCGGTGTTTCTACCAACACACGCTTCAGATCCATAAGCTGGTGATCCCTGGCATCAAGGGAGTCGCGCAATGCAATGACCTGTTGAGAGATCTCAATTACTTCCTGCCGTAGTGACGCATCCTGCTGATGCTGGTAAAATGAACCAAGAGG
>SLKH01000240.1 GCA_007134665.1 Balneolaceae bacterium | reverse complement strand
TGTGCACCGCAGGTCTGTCCGATCAGCATGGAGTCGCACTGTGAATAGTTCCGTGCGTTATCCGCTTTTTTAGCAATTTTTACCTGTCCCCGGTAACTGTTGTTTGACCGGCCTGCCGAGATACCTTTTGAGATAATGGTACTTTTGGTATTCTTTCCAAGATGTATCATCTTGGTTCCCGTATCTGCCTGCTGCATCTTATTAGTTACAGCAACTGAATAGAATTCACCAATTGAATTGTCACCCTGAAGAATCACACTTGGGTATTTGAGAGTTACGGCTGATCCGGTTTCAAGCTGAGTCCATGAGATTTTAGAGTTATCCCCTTTACAGATACCCCGCTTGGTAACAAAGTTAAATATTCCGCCTTTGCCATCTTCATCACCTGAATACCAGTTCTGTATGGTTGAATACTTAATCTCAGCACCTTCAAGAGCTACAAGTTCAACAACAGCGGCATGAAGCTGATTTTTGTCATACATTGGTGCCGTACATCCTTCCAGATAGCTTACGTGGCTGTTGTCTTCAGCTATAATCAACGTTCGTTCAAACTGGCCGGAGTCCATATTATTGATCCGGAAATAGGTCGATAATTCCATCGGGCAGATGGTATCTTTCGGTACATAACAAAATGATCCATCAGAGAATACCGCTGAATTCAATGCTGCATAAAAATTGTCAGCTGCAGGGACGACTGACCCCATATATTTTTTAACCAAATCCGGATATTCCTTTATTGCTTCTGAAATTGAACAGAATATTACCCCGGCTTCGGCGAGTTTTTCCTTGAATGTTGTAAAAATTGATACACTGTCAAATACAGCATCCACAGCTACGCCGGCAAGCATTTTTTGTTCTTCAAGAGGTATCCCCAGTTTTTCATAAGTTTCCCTGATTTTGGGATCAACATCATCAAGGCTGTCGACTTTTGGCCTGTCCTTTGGAGAAGAATAATACTGGATATTGTCAAAATCAGGACTCTCGTAAGTTGCGTTAAACCAGGAAGGCTCTTCCATTGTTTTCCAATGGCGAAATGCTTTGAGCCTGAATTCAAGCATCCATTCCGGATCTTCCTTTTTTTCTGAAAGCAAGCGGATGACATCCTCGTTTAACCCTTTTGGAAAATCTTCGTACTCGACATCAGTGCTGAATCCATACTTATACTCCTCACCGATCATCGATTCTAATAACTTCGTTTCACTCATGGAAATAAACTCATTTAAGTGTTCATAAATCTACTCAGCACAACACACCGTGTTATTACGGGCGTTTTCTTAAGGGGCTGATTTGTTGTTCTTATTTAGAATGAATAAATATAATGAAAATTGTCACCTTCTTAAACTATAAATCTGATACCAAAGTTCGGTGTTGCGCCAATTCTATTCTAATTGATAGTGGCTATATATTGTATAGTCAGCAATTATTTCTGATAGATTTGAGAACAACCCTCCCCTGATTATCTCTACATTGTAAATAAGCGTCCTTTATGGTGTCTGCCTGATTGCAATTATATCCACCTAATGGTTATCCCACAGATGTAAAAATTTACAAAATACATTCAATAAATTTTGTGAATTCAATACTTTATTTATTATATACTATGTAGATAATTTGAAATTATCTGTCAGGCTTGACAGTTATTATGCAGAGAGAATTTTTTAATCTGTCAGGTTATATGAAGAATTGAGAGACAAGGGAATTTATCCTGTCTGATCATTATGGTGGCTTGTACAATGTCAATTTCATACCTACTATGTTCAAAAAAGTAATCTATTCAGTTTTGTCGGTCATATTCCTGATCGCAATTTGGGCCTTTCTTGGCAGTGAAAATATTGATCACAATGAGATATTTGTTGATACAAAAAAAGGTAATTTTGATGTAGTTGTGACAACTACTGGTGAATTACAGGCAAAAAACTCCATACAAATCCGGGGGCCCCGGGGTGCTCAAACTATTCAAATCTGGAATTTGACAATTCAAAGCCTGGTTCCGGAAGGTACAATCGTTGAAAAAGGTGACCTGGTAGCTGAACTTGACCGATCAGATATTCTAACCCGTATGCAAAATGCTCAGCTTGAAGTCCAACGAGCAGAGTCACAGCTTGAACAAGCTCAATTAGACAGTTCGCTGACACTAAGCCAGGCACGTGATGAGCTTGAAAATTTACGTTTTCAACTTGAAGAACGACAGATTGCTGTTGAACAATCAGTTTATGAATCCCCTGCTGTACAGCGTCAAACTCAAATTGAACTGGAACGCACAGAACGCCTGCTTCAACAGGAACAGCAAAATTACCGAACAAGAGTATTGCAGGCTGAAGCAAGTATCCGTGAAATTGAGGCAACTCTCACCCAGGAACGGAATAATCTGGAAAGGATCATGGAAGTAATGGATGGCTTTACGATTCATGCACCGGAAAATGGGATGGTTGTTTATGCCCGAAACTGGCAGGGACGAAAAACAACAACCGGAAGTACAATTGGGGCATTTGACCCAGTCGTTGCTGAACTTCCCGATTTCAGTGCAATGGAATCTCTGACTTATGTCAATGAAGTTGATATACAAAAAATCAGAACCGGGCAAAATGTGCAGATTGGCCTTGATGCAATTCGGGGAAAAGAGTTAACTGGTGTCGTTACATCTGTTGCCAACATAGGAGAACAGCGTCCAAATACACATTCCAAGGTATTTGAGGTAAAGATCGAAATTAATGAATCTGATACCACACTTCGTCCGGCGATGACTACCAGCAATAATATCCTGATAGAGACTATAGAAGATGCACTCTTTGTTCCACTTGAATCCGTTCATGTGTATGACTTTAACCATTTCGTGTT
>SLKH01000292.1 GCA_007134665.1 Balneolaceae bacterium | reverse complement strand
CTGATATGATTGGCATTGATTTCAATTCCAACTGCTGATTTTCCATCATCATCTATGTTTAGCCATGCACCGACAGACATCAATGTTTCTGCAAGTGCAACTGAAGCGCCTCCATGCAGAATGCGCATCGGCTGTACGGTTTTATCATTTACAGGCATCGTCGCTTTCACTTTGTCTTTCCCAAGTTCCAGAAATTGAATTCCAAGAGCATGACTCATGTTATTCAATTGAGGGTTCGCAATTTGTTCAGCTTTATTTTGAACTGACTTGTCTATTTTCATGGTTAAAAATCATGATTATGGATAATGGCCACATATTTTAAATATCAATCATGGTAATAAATTTTCAAATCTGCTCACAAATATTAAATTAAGCTGAGGTTTGTTGGCTTACTGAAACATTCATTTAATGGAAACGGCAATGAAATACGAACCTACGACCATCATTAATGTGTTGGATAAGGGAATGACACGCTATCCTACCGAATCCCTGATTATATCAACCAAAAGAGATGGGAAATGGGTTGAAACTGACGTAGCATCATTCAGACAACAAATCAGAGATTTTGCCATGGGACTTTATTCACTTGGTATCAGGCCGGGGGATAAGGTATCCATTCATTCGGAAAATAGTGCGGAATGGGTCATTTGTGATCAGGCTGTGCTTTCTCTCGGTGCAGTGAATGTGCCGATATTTACGACACAACCGGGTGATCAGATTAAATATATCCTTGAAAATTCCGATTCAAAAATTCATATCGTTTCGACTGACACCCTTTTTTCTGACACAAAACCGTTGATGAAATCAATCAAAAGTGTAAAATCAGTAATTTCGATAATGGGTTCCAGGCATGAAAAATTGAAAAGCTATGATGCTGTTCTCAAGATGGGCCAGAAATTGCAGGAAGATAAACCGGACCTTCTGAATGAATTGAAATCAAATATCAAGCCTGATGATTTGGCCACATTAATTTACACATCCGGTACCACAGGCACCCCGAAGGGAGTGATGCTGACACATAATAATATTGCATCTAACATTCAGGCATCACTCGAGCGCGTGCCTTTTACAATGAAAGAAGTGAAAGGGCAGAACGTACTCTCTTATCTTCCGCTTTCCCATGTATTTGAACGTATGATCACCTACATGTACCTGAGCATGGGGGCAAAGATTCATTACATTGAAAATGTAGAAGAAATCAGGGACGATTTTCTGTATGTAAAACCATTCTTTTTTGCCACAGTACCCAGGTTACTTGAGAAAATTCAAACAGGAATTAAAGTTCGCGGCCAGGAGTTTTCAGGGATCAAAAAAAATCTCTATTACTGGGCTGTTTACCTTGCCGAAGAGTATGACCCGGAACATCCACCCAAAGGTCTCTCCGCAATCAAGCACAAAATTGCTGATAAAGTAGTTTATTCAAAAGTGAGGGAACTCTTTGGTGGTAATTTACGCGGAATGATCAGTGGCGGTGCAGCATTATCGCCAAACATATTCAGATTTATAAATGCCCTTGGTGTTTATTGCGGACAGGGGTATGGCTTGACAGAAACTTCACCGGTGATTTCCGTACAGGATCCTGATCATATGAGGGTCGGTTCATCGGGCCTGGCTATTGCAGATGTTGAAATAAAAATTGCCGATGATAATGAAATACTTGCAAGGGGGCCAAATATTATGAAGGGCTATTATAAAGAACCGGAACAGACCAAAGATGTAATGACTGATGACGGCTGGTTCAAAACAGGGGATGTAGGTAAGATTGACGAGGATGGATATTTGTACATTACCGACAGGAAAAAATCTCTATTCAAACTTTCGACTGGTAAATATGTGGCACCTCAGAATATTGAGAATAAATTGATTAACAGTGGCTTCATCGAACAGGCTGTTATCATTGGGTACCAGCGAAAATATTGCTCTGCACTGATTGTTCCGGATTATAGCAACGTAAACAAGAGGTTAGCAAGGGATGGCTATGTTGCTGAAAAACCTTATCAGGATGACGAGAAAATTATTGAATTGATTCAGAAAGAAGTTGACTCGGTGAATGAAACATTATCGCCCTGGGAAACAGTTAAACGATTTAAACTTCTTGAAAAACCATTATCGATTCAGGCTGATGAATTGACACCAACACTGAAAGTTAAAAGGCCTGTTGTGATGGAGAAATATAAAAAAGAGATAGAATCGTTGTACCCGGATTAGGAATGAGTTTATAATTTTGAGTTATGAGTGATAGAAACTACAGAATCAGGAAAGTTGTCATACTTGGGGCAGGTGTGATGGGAAGCCAAATTGCGGCTCATTGTGTAAATGCCGGCCTGGATGTCTGGCTGCTGGACTTGAAGTCGGATGAACCGGACAGGCCGGATAAAATTGCCGAGGATAGTATTCAAAAGCTTGTCAAAATGAATCCGGCTCCGCTTGGAATGCCCGAATTTTCCGATCGGATTAAACCGGGAAATTTTGAAGATCATTTGAGCATAGTGAGTGATGCGGATTGGGTATGTGAAGTGATCTTAGAGCGGATGGATATCAAAAAGAATATGATGGAGAAAATCCAAAAGTCCTGGAATCCGGGCACCATTGTCAGTTCCAATACTTCAGGTCTGCCGATCGGTGAAATATCTGAAGAGTGCAGTGCTGACTTACAGAAACATTTTTTGGGTACCCATTTTTTCAACCCACCCCGGTATATGAAACTGCTGGAAATTATTCCCACCGGTCAAACCGATCCGGCCATTACCGATTATATGGCCAGTTTTTGTGAAAAAATTCTGGGGAAAGGTGTGGTTCTTTGTAATGATACTCCCAACTTTATTGCCAATCGGATTGGTGTTTTTTCCATGGCT
>SLKH01000373.1 GCA_007134665.1 Balneolaceae bacterium | reverse complement strand
TTTTGGTTCTCCGTACACAAGAAGATTACCAAAAGGGATTTCCAGTCCCACACCGGCATTCAACCCAAATTTTCGGGTGTCGGGATTACCCAATCCCCGTTCCTCACGCCACAGCTGATAACTGCCCGATGTGTTTGATACGTTAATGCCGCCAAGTCCGTAAAATGTTAAACTGCCTCTGTTCCGTGCGAAATAGTGAACGTTAAAATTCAGTTCATTGGCACTTAATTCGCGTTCTCCTATCAGATAATATGTAAAGTCTACACCACCTCTAAAGTCTTGGGTTACGGTGTAGTAGAATTGCCCGGTTAAACCAAATTCAGCATTTTCTAAAAAACCGGTACTGGTACCACGGGTTAACCCGGCACCAAGTGTTATGTCTCCCGGATTGGTAACGAGTATCGAATCTTCTAAATACTGAGACTGCGCACGCTCGGTGGCACTAAATAGAAAAAACAGTGTAAATGAACTGGTCAAAATGAATGCAAGTTGTTTATTCATGATGAATTGCTGTTCGTTTAGGGGGTAAAATTTTGATTTATGAAAACAGGATCACAAATAAAATATTTTTATATCGTGATAAATTTAACGTGAAACTATTTATTGTTCGTCACTGATGAGATAAATGCGAATTCAGTCAAAAAATAATTTAAGTACTTTCATCCCGGGAAATATTACAGATGGCCAACGCAGATTTATACATTTCACATGTAATAGGGAGATGAACAATGAGTACATGGATAAAACTAGTATTCGCGGGCCATTAAATTTGCTCATTTAATGGGTTTACTTTGTATCTCATAAATAGATATTTGTTCAGTGCTCGATGTTAGCATTGTTGTTCTATCAGCTAAAGTTTGTCCACAAGCAGTATTACTGCAGCTACAACTGTAGAGATGGGGCCTATTATCCTCATATAATCGACAAATGCCGGCCGCCTTTTTACTTCAAGAGTAATGAAGTCATTCTCTTGTAAGACGAAATCGAGCATTCCGGGGGGCAACTGTTGAGTATAACGAAATCTGAAATTTACCACCTCATCTATGTTCAGTTCCAGGTTTCGTCGGGATACATTGACTTCAACACGTAATTTAGACCAGTCGAGTGTGGTTTCACCTGTGCGAAAACTGGCAGGGCCGCGTGCGAATGAGATCAGTTCGATGAGCGTGGTGCCGGTCGGAACCATAAATCGCCCGGGTGCGTTTACATCACCCCAGAGATTAATCAATATCGACTCTTCACCCGGTTTGGATATTTGCACAATACCTTCAACGAGTCGATACTGCAGAGTAAATGGTATTTCATCTTGCGCCCGGGCTGTTTCTGTAAATATCAATCCGCCGATAAAAATAAGTATGACAATAGCATGTTTCATATCTCTCTATCTTAAAATCAAATCACTTTTCCTCTCTGATTATTCCGGAGAAGCTGCCACCATCCTGGAGGATATTGACCCACCTGGATCTGATTACAGTAATTTATTTAGTTAAAACTATATTACTATTTTTTGAAAGCTTTCACCACTTATATCTATCTGTGGCACCGGTTTTTTAAAACGCATGTCCCGATAACTCTTTTTTTATCGTAAAATAAAAAGTGCTGCCATGTCCAGGTTTTGATTCAACCCAGATTTTACCACCGTGTTGTTCTGCAATTTTCTTACAAATCGCTAATCCCATCCCGGTTCCTGAATATGTATGAGGAGAGTGTAACCGGTGGAAAAGTTGAAAAATTAATTTTTGATGTTCTTCTTTAATTCCGATTCCATTGTCTGAAATGGAGAACTGCCAGTACTCATCCTGTTCTAAAAAGTTGATATGTATTTCGGCAATTGAATTTTCCGGCTGAAATTTTAATCCATTATGGATCAGGTTTTGTAATATCATTTTCATCAAAATGGGAACAGCACGGATTGCCGGCAGGGGATCGTATTTAATAATCGGTTTATTGTAAGTTGGGTTATTTACATGAAGTTCTACTATCTCCTGAACAATCTTGTTCAGATCCACGTTTTCTACATTTTTATATACTCGTCCAATTCTTGAATATTCAAGCAAATCATCTATTTGTGATGTCAGTCTTTCGGCTCCATTGACAGCAAAGTAGATGTATTTTTTTGCCTTTTCATCGAGAGCCGCTGAATATTTTTCATCTAATAGTTTTAGAAAACTGCGAATCATTCTGAGAGGTTCTTTCAGGTCATGAGAAGTGACATATGCGAAATCTTCGAGCTCCTTGTTTTTCTCTTTAACTTCTTCAATAGAAGATTGAAGCATAACCTGGTTTTCTTCAAGCTTCTCTTTTAGTTCTTTCTGTTTCTGAATGGTTGATTGCAGGCCGTTAAATAATTTGGGAATCAGGATCACGGATAACAGGCTGAGGAAAACCAGGCTGGATGATACTGCTACCCAGCTTTGAACAGAATATTGCCAGAGGAGGGTATCCGCCATAATTTGAAAGTGAATCATCACACCAATCAGAATACAAACAACTGTGTTCAGTATAACAGTGCCATAGGCATATTTATCGTCAAGAATCAGTACAACCATAATTGTAATCGCCAGCAGGTACATCAGTCCGGGGCCATACGTACCGAGATAAAAAAGGAGTGCAATTGATACCAGGTAAAATGCTGTGCAGAAAATCAGCTTTCTGAGGTAAACGTTAAATCCCGGAAGAAAAGCGATAGCGATCAAACTTAAGATGGCAAGAATATCTGCAATAACAAGAAATGTCAGCCTTTCAATTACTGCCAGGTAAAGGCCGGGTATAATTGCAATCAGGCTTAATGGCATCAGATAGATGACCATGATTGCGAACAAGTGGTTTTTCCAATACGCTAAACCATACTCCTTATCATCTGTG
>SLKH01000295.1 GCA_007134665.1 Balneolaceae bacterium | reverse complement strand
ATCAGGCTCCTGGGAACGTTTTTCGCAAAGGTATGCCGTAACAGCTGCTATCTTATCAAGGCCTACTCGAAATCCGATATCAATATTTCCGACGGGCCATATTCTCTGTTTAGGCGTTCTGAAACCTCTTCCGCACCTCTCATGACTCGCAACATATTCAGGCCGGCAATTTTTTTCAGTTCTTCTTCGGTATATCCCCGGCTTAACAATTCTGCAAACAGATCGGGATAGGTCGTTACATCCTCAAGGCCAAGAGGCAATGTGGGAATCCCGTCATAATCGCCTCCGATACCAATATAGTCCACACCGATCTGGTCTCGAATATGGTCGATATGATCCGCAACCTGTTCAAGCGTTGATTTCGGAGCTTCATTTTCCTCATCCCACTTTTCCATTGCCTGTGACACAACATCGGGCATTCCGGGATTCAGGTATTCAATCTTTTGCTGATAAGCAGCGCGTTCGGCAAAATGACGCCTTCTCTCTTCAGAGATAAACGTTTCTACAAAAGTAACCATCACAATTCCGCCATTCTCAGCAGTGAGTTGTAAAACATTATCCGGCACATTCCTGGGGTGCCCGGTTAATGCCCGGGCAGATGAATGCGAAAACATGACCGGTGCTTCAGAAACACGGATAGCATCGATCATCGTTGCAGGTGCTACATGTGAGAGATCGACCAGCATCCCAAGACGGTTCATTTCCCTGATAACTTCTTCGCCGAATGGAGTCAGCCCGTTGTGCTGAGGATCATCACCCGCAGCGTCTGCCCAGTCAAGTGTACGGCTGTGTGTGATGGTCATATAGCGGGCACCCAGCCTGTGAAACATTCTTAGTGCCGCAAGGCTATTTGCGATAGAATGCCCACCTTCCATACCAATCAGAGACGCAATTTTGCCTTCCTCAAAGATTCTCTCTACATCATCCGCTGTCAGTGCCAATTCAAAATGATCCGGGTATTTTTCAATCAGTCTGTGAACAAAATCAATCTGCTCCATCGTACGTTTGACAGCTTCATTTTCAGGGATATGTGCATTGACATACACAGACCACCACTGTGCACCGACACGTCCCTCCCTCAACCGGGGAATATCGGTATGCATGGGAGGATCAAGATGCGTAGTATCATAAAAATCGAGTTCGGTTAATTTATATCCTGCCCGGTTCCTGTATTGCCAGGGTACATCATTGTGTCCGTCGAACAGTGGTACACTTTCAAGAATCCGGATTGCCTGTTCCCGGTAGTCATTTGAATCCGCAACCTGAGCGGTAGTCGAACAAGAAATAATGAACACTGATACAATCAGACTGAAAGCGCTGATACACATTTTTCTCATAGGTATATGATTTTTAGAATTTTTTTTCAAAAATGATTTTTCTAATCAGTTCTCACAAACAGGTCATCCAGTTGATATTGATATAATGCCGTGCGTAATCGATAAAAAGGTGCTGTTTGAGTCCAAGCTAGCATGATCCCGTCATTCAGTGCAACTATCCTTGGGAACCCGCTGCTGCGGCCGGTGTCTGTGCTGCCAATCAATACCGGCATAGTTAATAATTCATTACCATCAGTTTTTCTCAGGTAGATTCTTGCAAGATCATTTTGTTGCTCCATCCAGCTCACATAAAATGTACCATCAGGTGCAGCATCAATATCAACCCTTCCCATGGCATAGCCCTGGTTAATCTGTAAAGGGGAAGTAAATGTTTGTCCGTTATCACTGGATGTAGCAACCAGTACTTTTTTATCATTCTCCTCTGCTTCTGTATACCAGGCGACAGCAATCTGATCACCTGAATAAGCAACCCTTGGCCCATTGACCGGACAGCCTGCAATTACCCAATTATCATTGTGCACTCTTATCGGTTCACTCCATTCTTGTGTATCAAAATTGTAGCGAACAAGAGATATATCCCTGATTTCTCCTTCAGTGCGGTCGCGGTAAACTGCAACAGCCCCTCCATCGACAGCTATCAGGTCGGTCTGACAGCAATCACAAACGGCCTCATCTATCACTCTTTCGGCTTCTATGGTACCGTCTCTGTGCACAATAGCAGATCGCAGTGTCATTGCCTGGTCAAAATCCGAATACTCATCATGAGCCCGGTGTTCAGTGTGCCTGCCGTCAAGCCATATTGCCAAAACCGATTCCCGATCCAGCGGAAGCATGGAAACAAAGCCATGTTCTGTCGGAGTACCATCATCATGAGGGGTTATATGATTCCAGCGATTAACCATCTCTTCCGGAAATGAGATCTGTACATTATAAGCATATGGACCGCCCTCGATTTTTTTTAGCCAGTGTGCTGCAACCGGCTCACCATTCAAAGATACAATCGATGGAAAATCAGCCCAGTTTTCAAAAAAATCATGGCCTACGTGTACCAAACCCGGATCTTCCCAGCTACCACCGACCATTTTTGCATACTCAAGTGCAAAGTATTCTTCATCAATTCTTGCCAGCCAGCTCATAAAAACAGTTTCGCCATCATCCGAATACAAGTATGGAAAGCGGCTGCCTGTTTCAGCGGGATTCGTGGTCCCAAAATCAAGTTGTGCCCTTTGCCGTTGTTCTCCATTACATCCTGTAAGCAGGAATGGTAATGAAAGAAGTAAAATGAAAATTCTCAGCGTCATTATGAATTATTTGAAATAACCAGATACAATTTATCAGGAACGTAAAGATAACCGTTTTGTTGATTTTTGCATGGAATGGTTTTCAGTTTGAAAATTGTCTTGGATATGTGCAGTATTACGTTCTTATTCATGATTATGATTTTATTAACAAATCAACAGATAAATTAAATTGTTGGTTTGCGCTCGTCACGATAGTACTATTCAGATTTACTTTCATTACGATTAGCCCGAACTCTCACTT
>SLKH01000029.1 GCA_007134665.1 Balneolaceae bacterium | reverse complement strand
CGGCCGGGGGTATTTTCGAAACCTTTACCGAAGGCCGTGAACCTCTTTATGGGGGGTATCTTTCAACGAATTCAAGATACAGGATATCTCAGCGTTTTACTGCGGGACTGGATGCCGGTGGTAACAGGGTATCAACCAGTTTTGACCGTAAGGTTTATTGGGTTCAGCCGGTCGTCAGTTGGTCACCAACCCTGTTTACAAGAATTAATGCCCGGATAGGATCTTCATTTCGAAGCTATGACCTGCCTGTATCCGACGAAGATGATACCCGGGATGAGCGTTCCCGTTTTGATCTTTATGGGCTGGAATTGGAATCCTGGCAGGGTTTTCAATGGATGTTGCGGGCAGGTATTTATGGGGACCTTAGTGCGCCTGCAGATAATATCAGTATGATGGGATCTGCTGAGTATTACGTGAACAGAAAACTGAGCCTGATGGCAAGAGCAGGAATCGATCAATACAGGTTTCAATTTGAAACTCAGGGCGGAACCGGTGGCACATTCCCGCCGATTGGCGGGCCGTCAACCGGAAATGGCACAATTATGTTTGAAGACACAGACCGAATTTATCGTGCAGGGGTTCATGTAAACTACAGGGTAAACCGAAATATCTCTTTGCATGTTAATGCTGATCAGCTCTACCTGAACAGTTCATTGTCGGACGATTCGATACTGGATTACCAGGTATCAGCCGGGTTGAGAGTAGCATTTAATCCGGCATTACGAAACCGGGGGAAAGCGACTCCTGACTGGCATTCGAACAACAATCAGGTATTGACTTTAAATGTCAATTATTCTGGTGAAGGAGAACTTTACCTCATAGGGGATTTCAACGACTGGAACCATCCGGGAATTCCTCTTAATAAACAGAGTTCGCGAAGATTTGTAGCGAGGGTGTCATTGGAACCCGGAGCTTATGAATACAAAATCCTTTTGCTGGAAGGGGAGGTTGAAACATGGATCGAATTTACCGATGAAACACTGACGGTCAGTGACGGATTCGGCGGGGAAAACGGCTTAATTATTATCGAATAAGTAATCTACATCAGACATGAAAAAAACGAATAAATACAGAAAGAGAACAGGTTGGCCGGTGATACTGCTGCTATTGATGCTTCCGGCATTTGCATTTGGACAGGGGCAGGAAACGGAAGTAACCGGAATCGACCAGGAACGGATTGAAGAGTTGCAAACCAGGGCAATGGACAGAGGCTATTCAGAAGAACAGTTGGCAATGATTCTTGAACCGGCACTACAAATGGCAGGGCAAAATCTGCCTGCAGAACTGCTGTTACAGAAAGCAATGGAAGGTGTCGCAAAAGGCATACCTGCACGGCAGATGGTGCCCGTGCTGCAAAATATACAACGCGGGACGGAAGTGATGGTACCGGTCATCAATCAGTGGGTTGAGCGGGATGAGGTCAGCCAGATGCTCGAACGCTCAGAAGAACGCTTTGACAGAGAACTGCTCAGGCAGGAAATGCTTAAAGTAAGCTCAAAAGCTATTTCACAACAGGTTGGCCCTGAATTGGTACAGGATATACTCAATACACTGACCGAACAGGGAGTTATTCAGAATTCAAGGCCCTCAAGTGTCATAGCAGCAATCGGTATTATGCCGGATATTCCATCCATAGGCGAACAGCCGGATATAGCAAAAGGCGTTTTGGTACGTGCTGTTCAGAGCGGGTTCTCTGCCTCAGAAATGCAGCGGCTTCCCGGAGCGATGAATATGGCACAACGAAGGAGTCAATTACCCGCTGCAGCAGTCATTGAAGGAGTGTCACAACAGATGCAGGGAGGCGTGCCTGCGGCTGAGATTCTCCAGAATCTGTTTAATGGAAATATAGGCGGCGGCCCTCCGGGCAATGTTCCCCGCGGGCTTGAGAACCGTCCGGGAAGAGGGCAGGGGAACAGCGGCAGCAATTGAGAAAATAAAGAAGCGAAACCGGTGAACCCGGCTTCGCTTCTTCTGCATGGTCAGCTATGGCTCAGCTGAGTTAAAGATAGAATCAACTAATTCAACCCGGATTTTTGCAGGGCATTTTCTGCTTCATCATCCATGCCAAGGGTTACATAAATTTGAAAAAGGGCCTTCCAGTTTTCAGAATTGGAAGGCTCTCTGTATACTGCCTGTTCAAATTCATCTTTCGCCAGCTGAAGCTTATCCCTGGCTTCTGAATCTAACTTTTCGGCCAGGTCATTTTCTAAAGTTTGGTTTCTTTTTTCAAAAAGTTCAGCAGCCTGATTGATATATTGATATCCGCGATGATCAGTTATTCTTTGATCGTTTTCAGTATCAGTATAACCGACTACAACAAATTCACGCATCATGGCTGGATCCCGGTCAGGGTCATTGTTTCTTGATCGTACTTCAGACATATCAATTTGATTATTTGGATCATTCGATGCCAGTTTGAAAGATATCGGTAAAGAATATAACACCCGAACCGGCTGGCCTCTATGTATACCCGGGCGAAATTTGGCTTCATTGACAACTCTGAGTGCTTCTTCGTCGGCGCCGCCTCCGATTCCGCGAATAACCTGTGCATTTTCCACATCACCCTGTTCGTTGACGATAAACTGGACATAGACGCGCCCCTCTATTCCGGCACGCCTGGCCATTTCAGGGTAACGGACATTTTGTTGAATGGATTGGAGTCCGCCAATGAGTTCAGGCATCTCTCTAACTACCACGTAATAGTCTTCCTGCGGTTCATCACCGGGTTGCGGGAAATCGGATGAGGCAACCGGTTCCATACCCAATGCTCTGAGTGCACGGTTATAGGAGTCGATATCCTGATGTGTTCGGATTTCAAGAACTCCCTCGGCACCGCGTGCCCCGTACTTCTCAATAGCAGCTTCGCCCTTCAGGACGTTTATGCT
>SLKH01000132.1 GCA_007134665.1 Balneolaceae bacterium | reverse complement strand
ACAGAAATGGTGTTAAACTTATTAAAGAAGGGCATGATCACAGTTTTACCAGAACCATTCCAATGCATATTTCCACTGAGCAACCTACCAATACCACTATTGAAAGCATAAGCTATGCCCCTACAAGCTGGTCGTTGTCCGATAACCTGGGCCAGGAGTATCTGGACGGTTTTTTTTCGATAAATAGTTTGAAGGATAATGATACAGGTGAAATCGTCGGGTGGGAATATGATGGAAATTATATTTCATACAATCCAATGGGAATGATAACCATCGGCCATGGAGGCTGGGCCGCCGGCCGCAGGGAACCCGGTGGACGCGGTGGTGGTAATGCGGGCCTTTGGTTTGTTGATCCTGAAAAAGGCGGAGATGCCTATGGGGGTGAGGAATCATTTCATCTGACGACCGTGCATCTGACTACAGATGATTTTACGGTTGAAGCTTTTCACCCGGATCAGCTCGAAAACTTTGAAAATGGACATGAGCCGGAACCCATTCACAGGTTCAAATGGGACATGCTGAATGAGAAATGGTTCACTTTCGATTCTGTAAACCGAACCTGGGTCGATTATCCGGAGATACCTGAACAAAATCACTCATTTGATACAGCATATTAATACGGAATTTCCCTGAACTTTTTAGTATGATAAACAGTCAATCTTTAAACAAACAATATCCAATTATGAAGTCCACGAGTTTATTCGCTGCATTAATATTATTGATGGTATGCTTCTGCAGCACAGATGCAGATGCCCGGCAATCCATAACTGAAAGAGCTCACTATGAATCTCCGGATCTTGTTGTCGGGATTATTATTGACCAGATAAGGCCTGATTATCTTTACAAATACTGGAATCACCTTGAAGAGGATGGAATTAAAAGGCTGATGAATGAGGGAGCCGTTTTCCGGAATGCATATTACCGCCACCTGCAAACTTCAACCGGTCCGGGCCATGCAGCACAACTGACCGGAGCCTCCCCAAGTGTTCACGGCCTCATCGGTAACAGCTGGTATGTCAGGGAACTGGATCGGAATATCAATGTCATTGAAGATGTCGGATCCGGTTATCAGGGGGTTGGATCACTGTCTGATTACCCGGGTGAAAAATCTCCGAATAATATGCTCACTACTACGGTAGGTGATGAGCTTTTTATGTTTACCGGTGAAAGATCCAGAACTGTCGGTATATCGCGGAAAGACCGAGGTGCTATATTACCGGCAGGTCATACCGGATCTGCATACTGGTATGAAGGAGCAACAGGTAATTTTATCACGTCAACTTTTTACAGAGATGAGCTTCCGGGGTGGCTGCAGGATTTTAATGACCGGAACCTGCCACAGGAGTTTCTTACCAGGACATGGGAACCGCTGCTACCAATCGAGCAATATGTGGAAAGCCGTTCCGATGATAATCCGTATGAAGGGACATTTCCCGGTATGGATACGCCGACGTTTCCTGTTGATCTTGCCTATCTTGTTGAAGAACATGGCCAGGGGCCGGGATTGCTGAGTGCAACTCCATTTGCGGATGAACTACTGTTTGAACTCGCAATCGCTGCACTTGAAGGTGAAGAGCTGGGACGGGGCTCTGTTCCGGATATACTTTCTATTTCTCTTTCTGCTCCGGATGCAATTGGCCACAGGTTTGGCCCCGCCTCCAAACAGGTACAGGATTACTATATCAGGCTTGACCAATACCTGGCTGATTTTTTCAGTTACCTGGATGATGAGTATGGAATGGAAAATGTACTGATTTTCCTGACGGCAGATCACGGGGCATCCTATATTCCGGAGTATATGAGTGACCTGGGCATTCCAACAGGTCATACTGAATTTGGTGTATCCGCTGCAGGTCAGGTCAGCCAGGCTGTGCGTGACTATATGGAAGAAACGTACGGTGAGGACTTTCTTCTGTCGTACAGTAACCAGAATATGTACCTTGATCACAGTTATATCGATGAAAACGGACTGGATCATGCAGAAGTGCAAAATGACATCATGCGATTTGCGCTGTCACTTCCACAGGTCGGTGGTGCAATCACGGCGGATGCACTGAATAAGAGTGAATTCACTGAAGGCATGCGGGCACGGGCTATGCACTCATTTCACCAGCAGCGTTCCGGCGATGTAATCGTCTGGCTGAAACCGCAGACTCACGGCTCCGGAACAGGCGGAACCGGTCATGGTGCAGGCTGGGCATACGATTCACACATCCCGCTGATTTTTATGGGATATGATATCAAACCGGGACAATACTACGAGAAAGCTTATGTATCGGATATCGCATCCACAGTCTCGGTATTTCTCAACTCTCCATTTCCGAGCGGGAATATTGGTAATCCGTTAAATGGGTTCATCAGAAGGTAAAGGACTGATATTCAGAAATAATCAGAAGGAGGAAAGGTATAAATCTGAGTTTGATTAACCCAAAAAGGCCTAACAATTTTTTTGGGTTAATAATCAGGTTATAACACTGTGTAGAGGCAGTGAAAAAATACGTAAACAAATATACAGATCATTTTTTTTTACCACGAGGGCACAAAGTCACCAAGACGCACGAAGATTAATAATATCAATTAGATAATCTTCGTGAAACCTGGTGTCCACGTGGCTTCGAGACTCATGGTGAATTTAACAGACTCAGGAATATAATACCCCGGATACAGTCATCATCCGGGGGCTATAATCCAAATCATAATTTGATTGATGATAACAACTTTTACCTTTTGAGATTTTACACTGAAGTATCAAGGATTTTTCAGGGGTGTTCATTTTTAGAGTAGAATTTTATTAACTGGGAAACCATATCGATTTTCACCATTGAGGTAGAACATGCCGTCAGGCATAACCGGTTTTGTAGCCCCGAATTGCCTCGGATTGCCCCGGATT
>SLKH01000085.1 GCA_007134665.1 Balneolaceae bacterium | reverse complement strand
CGATAGCTTGAAACATTTTTTGTTATCTTTAAATAAGCTATGGCTATAACCCTACGTTAACAAACTTATTATACGATTTAACCCGAATTTTATCCCATATGCACAGATGGTTCCTTTTATTTACCGTCGTTTGCCTGATGATGGCATCATGCAGCTCAGTTGATCAGGATGACTGGAGAGCATTTATCCCTGAGAGGGCCCCTTTTCTGATTATTGCAGAAGAAAACAGTACACTTGATCAGATGCTAAGTGCTCCTTACATGCCCTTATTTGAAGATGTAAGTTCTTCAGCAATTCAGCTGACTGCTGAACTCATGGAGGACTCCGGTGTTGAAATTCCTCTGACTGCTATCCTTCTTTATCCCGATACATCAAACGACTGGCAACCGGTATGGATAACCGAAACAGTTTCCGGGCTCATCGGTCAGCTTGCCAACAGGTTTCAGCAGCCATTTGCTCAGAATGAATATTATTTTAAAGGCCATACAATTCAAAAACTGTTTATCTCAGAGCGGGTATTCTACATCATTGATACCGGCACATATACCCTGGTGAGTGAATCCAGTTTTGCAATCGAAGAAATGCTTCGGACTTTACATGGGGAGATCGAACCGATGATCATTTCACCCGAACAAACTTCACCGGGCAGCTTTGTGATCAACACACCAAGTATGGAACGCTGGGTAGAACAGATGGCACAGGTCACTTACCGACCATACCTGCTCAATGCATTTACCGGTTCCGGTACACTTTCTGCAAGATTGAGTGAAAATAATCCAAATGAATCTTTAAACTGGACACTAACCGGGGAAATGCCTGTAACAGATAATCTGTCACCCCTTATACGCGGTATTTCGGCAATTTCCAGAGATTTACAACTTGACCGTTTTATTTCCATCAATGCAGCTGCTTTCAGTATTTTTCAGCTTGAACCAAGGATGGTGCCTGCTGATGATGAACCGTCGGGTGACCTGGACCTCTATTTGTCTGAGAATACAGATCGGTATCGTGAAATAGCATCCACAATTGATTCTGAAACTGCATTTGTCGCTTTTGCCGAATCAGGTTTTATGTCGTCAAGTGAATTCCTTTTTCTTCGAATGTTAGACGACCCGGTTCAGTTTCGATCCATCCTGAACAATTTCGCCTCTGAAGGACTGATCCAGAGGGATGATAATATCTATATAATAAACAGCCTTTATCTTGGTAATCTCATTGGGTCTGACCTTTCTACCATCAGAAATTTCTACCTGGCTATTCATAACAATACGGTCTCTATTTCGAGAAGCAGAAATCTTGTAGAGACTGTCGGGCTTGATCATGACAGGCGACGCGTCATGTTTTACGACGATCAATTTATTCAGATTCGTGAAAGCCTGCCATCCAGAATGAGCTCTTTCACCTATGTTAATACACCGAATTTTAACAGCTACATTCAACCCTGGCTGTATCCGCAAAACTATTTTGGCGCGCTGAGCTCAAATCTTGAAATTCTAACCATTATTACTAATCGGGAGAACAGCAACTCACCATTAAGAGTTGACATTTCAAGTTTTATACGTGAAACCACTGAAGGCCCATACAGGGAAAGGTGGATCTATCCGTTTTCCTCAGACATGACCGGGACACCTGTTCTTGCAAATATTGGCGGCAGTTCGAGGGAGGAGATCATTTTTGCCACAACGAACGGATCGGTTTATGCAATTGCTACCGATGGAACTGTTGTTACCCAAGCGTCCACATCACCGGATACACCTGTCGGCTCTCCCGTAGTCTACGACTGGTATGGAAACAATCTGAATGTAATACTTCAGGCTGCCGGTAATAAGATCTATGCCTGGAATGAAGCCGGAATGATTTTGCCAAATTTCCCAATCGAATTAAATGAAAATATAACAACTCCAATCCAGGTTGAGGACGTAACCCGTAATGGAGTACCTGAGATTATCGTAACCACAGCAGACAGAAACGTTCATATTCTTGATTCCCGCGGAGATAATATTTCCGGATGGCCTCAAATGGTTAATTCTCCAATTCAGTCTAAACCTCTGATCACGATGTATAATCAGCAGCGCAGCCTTTTTACTTTTTCAGAAAATGGTTTGCATGCCTGGAACATCAACGGAACCCGAAAAGAGGGTTTCCCTGTATTCATTGAAGCACAATACAATGGGTCACCAGTCATCCACAATAACCATATTTTCGGTGCTGCATCGGATGGTAATCTGTATGTAACTGGTACAACAGAACTTTTTGCAGATTCGCTTGTTGCCTCTGCATCCGGTGATTCATTGATTACACAATCTCTGAATATATCAAACAGCAGCCTGAACCAGACTCCCGCAATATATAACGAGATGATCCGGGTAAATGACGAGCTTGTTCGTGAAGACCTGATTTTAACTCAAAGCAGTAACGGGTCTGTCATGATTTTCAATACAGAAGGCCAGTTGAGGTTCAGTCAGAATATGGGGCAGCCTGCCTCGGAAACGGTTACTCCAAGGATTATGGATATCAACGGAAATAATCGAAGGGATGTCGTGTCACTTGCTGATTACGGTCGCCTTTATGCCTGGGACCTTATAACAGGTGAACGGATTTATGATCTCCCAACCAGTGGCATGCAATACCCTCTCTTCTTTGACCTCAACAGTGATGGCAATATAGAGATTATTGCGCAGACACGGGAAGGGCTCAGAACCTGGACTGTATTCAGAATTTAGAATACGGTCCTGAACTGAAGAACCACCAGGGGCCCCAATTCAATCAGAGTATATCAGCAAGAGCTTCTTCAAGGTCTTCAAATTGGAATTCAAAACCGTTATCCAGCAATTTGGCAGGCAATACTCTCAGGCTTCCAAGTACAGGTGAAGCTGCTTCACCAAGCACCAGAT
>SLKH01000084.1 GCA_007134665.1 Balneolaceae bacterium | reverse complement strand
ATTTTCTCGATTAATATAAAACACCTGCTTGGTTTAGGTTCATGAGGGCCGGGGAAATAATATTATCACATTAAGGAAAGATAAGCCCGTTTTTGTTATGTGAGTTGAAATGGGCATCTGAGAGTTAAAGTCTGTTTTATTTTATAAACAGTATGCAGTACTTTTAGCTCCTTATGATACAAAGTGATTCATGAAAAAAGATCCAACAAGAAAAATTACACCGCGGGCTATTCGGGCATGGCAATGGTCAGCAGCGTTCAGTAATCTTATTTATTTCTTCATACCTTTGCTTTATGCAACTTTCTTCGGATATGATGAGGGTTTTCATTTCTGGATAGTCATTGGAATGGCTGTTGCAATTTTTATTTTGTGGCTGATGGGAATTGTCCTGTTTCCATATTTGAGATGGAAAAAATGGCGATACTCCATTGATGAAAATGAAATTGATCTGAAGAGAGGTATTCTGGTTGTTCAGCGTACACTGATTCCATTAAGCCGCGTGCAGCATGTAGATACCAGGCAGGGCCCGATTCTCAGAGCGTACGGGCTTGCAACTGTTACAATCTCAACAGCAGCGACAACTCATGAAATTCCCGCACTGGATGAATTTACAGCGGATAAAGTAAGAGATACCATTTCCAAGTTTGCACGTTTGGCTGAAGAAGATGTCTGAATTTAAACGACAACATCCGGTGGCTGCCATTTCCAGGGCAGTAGACTTGATTCGCGGTAATCTTATTACCATCATTATCGTCCTTGTATTTGGAGCAAGCGGTGGTGGTGGGCCATCGTTTTTGTGGGTATTTATCGGGTTATTTGTGTTCTTACTGGTAGCAGGGACAGCCGGGTGGTGGCGTTTTGTTTACAGGGTTGAAGATGGTGAACTTCAGATCAAACAAGGAATATTTGTTCGTAAGCATCTATACCTCACACGAGACCGGGTACAGGTTATTGATGTTACAGCAGGCATTATTCAAAGAATGTTTGGCCTTGTTAAAGTTGAAATCAAAACAGCAGGCTCATCTTCAAGGGAAGCATCTTTAAGTGCTGTTACAAAGTCGGAAGCCAGGTATTTGACCAGTCTGCTCAGGGGCAATGGAATCCAGGAAGAAGCCGCTGAAGAACTGGAACCGGAATATGAGGAGAAATATTTTCTCCCCGGCAAAGAGTTGTTGATTGCCGCTTCCACTTCCGGCAGTTTTGGTATTGCACTTTCTATTCTTGCAACTATTTTTTCGCAGGTTGAGCCGCTTATTTCCGAAACAGAGATGTATGAGTGGTTCATCAGGTATATTCCCAGTGATACCGATCTGTTTTTTATAATTTCGATTATACTGGTATTCGTAATATTTGCCTGGTTGATGTCATTTTTTGGCACTCTTATTCGCTTTGGTGATTTTTCCCTGACGATCAAACCGGAAGAGATGGTAATTACCCGTGGGATATTTGAAAAAAAGCGAATTACAGTTCCATTTAACCGAATACAGGCTGTGAGAGTTGTGGAAGGTATTATGAGACAGCCACTCGGATATGCAACCATATATGTAGAAAGCGCAGGTTATGGTGATCAACAGGGATCAGGATCAGTTGTATTAATGCCGCTAATAAAAAAATCAGAAATCCGGCCGCTAATCCGGAAAATCCTTCCGGAATACGATTTTAATACAGAGCCACTCCGGCCTCCGAAAAGGGCAGTCACCCGGTATATCATACGTTCATCGTTTGTATTGGCATTCATCATTCTTGGTATCTACTGGTTTTTAGACGCACCTTCAATGATCTGGATATTTATGATCCCCGGAGTTTTTTGGGGCTGGCTCAGACACAGGGATGCTGCAGTTGGAATTGATTTGGATCGAATCATGATTCGAAGCAGAATGTTGTCACTCTCTACAGCATTTGTTCGAAGGAACAGGGCACAGGATGTTACAAGCAGTGCAAGCTGGATCCAGCGTTATCGTAACCTGGCAAATCTTGAAGTATCGGTGGCTTCTGGTGATCAGGGCAGAAGTTTCAATGTCCAGGAACTGGATGAGGAGGATGCAAGGCATATATTACCCTGGATATCAAAATTATATCAACTGCAAGTTGGTGAAACATTTCCAATATCTGCTACTGAATGATTAAATGAGAAGTATACAATATGATCGCTGATATCAGATTAATCGATCTCAGATCTGACGGTAAAGATCTGAGATCGATTAATTCTCAATCTGAGATCAAAGATTAATTAACAGCTGCAGGTTCCTGACCTTCTGAGTAAGCTTCAAGCGGTACACAGGAACACATCAGGTTTCGATCACCATATGCATCATCAACCCGGCTGATTGATGGCCAGAATTTATTAAATCGAAGATGAGGTAATGGAAAAGCCGCTTTTTCCCTGCTGTAAGACCGAAGCCAGTCTCCCTCCAGTAAAACCCGTTGTGAATGCGGTGCATCTACAAGTACATTGGATTCCGGTGATGCCATACCCTCTTCAATTTCACGGATTTCATCCCTGATCGCAATCATCGCTTCACAGAATCTGTCAAGTTCTTCAAGTGATTCGCTTTCCGTTGGTTCGACCATAAGCGTTCCGGGAACCGGAAATGACATCGTGGGTGCGTGAAATCCGTAATCCATCAACCGTTTTGCAATATCTGTGGAATCAATACCGGCACTCTGTTTAAAACCTCTTGCATCGATTATGAATTCATGAGCTGCCCTTCCGGTTTTACCGGTGTATAAAATCGGGTAATGCTCTTTCAGGCGGTCTTTAAGATAATTGGCATTCAATATGGCAACTTTGGTTACTTTTGTTAACCCTTCTGCGCCAAGCATTCTGATGTAAGCATGTGATATCGGGAGGATGCTTGCACTGCCCCAGGGTGCGGCAGATACAGCAGGAATAGCATGATCTCCGCCCGTTGCAACAACCGGGTGTGAAGGTAGATAAGGTTTGAGTTTATCGTTCACACCAATTGGCCCCATGCCAGGGCCGCCGCCGCCATGTGGAATACAGAAAGTTTTGTGTAGATTCAAATGGCATACATCGGCCCCGATGATTGCCGGGGATGTAATTCCAACCTGTGCATTCATATTGGCGCCATCCATATAAACCAAACCACCGAATTCATGAATCAGATCACAGATTTCACGGATATCTTCTTCAAATACACCGTGAGTGGAAGGATATGTTACCATTAAAGCTGCAAGACGGTCTTGATACTCTTCGGCTTTTTCTCTCAGGTCTGCCGGATCGATATTACCATGTTCATCACATTTGGTTACGACCACATCCATGCCGGCCATTACCGCACTCGCAGGGTTGGTACCATGAGCTGAGGATGGAACGATACAAATGTTCCGGTTACTATTACCATGATCGCGGTGATATGCACGTATCACCATCAGGCCGGTATATTCCCCTTGTGCTCCGGAATTCGGCTGAAGAGAAACAGCAGAATAACCTGTGATTTCTGCAAGCCAGTTCTCCAGCTCATCAAACAGTTGCCTGTATCCATGCACCTGGTCGGCAGGTGCAAAAGGGTGGATGTTGCTGAATTCCGGCCAGGTGATTGGAATCATCTCAGTTGTTGCATTCAGTTTCATCGTACAAGACCCTAATGAAACCATCGAATGAGTCAGGTCCAGGTCCTTGTTTTCGAGTGCCTTCAGATATCTCAGCATTTCATGCTCTGAATGAAATGTATTGAAAACCGGATGTTCCATAAATGGTGTATTACGTGTAATTGTATCAGGCAGGTCGACTGAAATATTCTCAGAGGCTGTTTCTACGTTAAAATCCTGAGTTTTCCCGGATGCGGCTGAAAAGATATCCAGGATCAATTCAACATCATCGAGATCTTTGGCTTCATCAAATGAGATAAATACCGAGTCATGATTGTAGTGAAGATTAACTTCCTGTTTTAACGCTTCAATCCGGACTTTTTCGATCATATCAGGATCGAGTGGTATTGAGAGGGTGTCAAAGTAGTTTTGATGTTTTACTTTAAACCCTGATCCTGATAATCCTATTTCTGTGAGCCTGGCAAGCCCGTGAATTCTTGATGCGATCTGTCTTAGGCCATCCGGGCCGTGATATACGCCATAAAAACCAGCAATAACTGCGAGCAGTACCTGAGCGGTGCAAATATTTGATGTCGCTTTTTCACGACGGATATGCTGCTCCCTGGTTTGCAGAGCCATTCGGTAAGCCGGATTGCCTTCAGCATCCTGTGTTACCCCGATAATTCTGCCAGGTATCTGTCGTTTAAATTCCTCTCGTGTTGCAAAATACCCGGCATGGGGTCCGCCATATCCCATAGGAATGCCAAACCGCTGGGATGATCCGACAACAATATCAGCCCCTATATCACCAGGTGATCTCAATATCGCCAGGCTAAGAAGATCGGCTGCAACGGCTACTTTAATATCATTTTCATGCGCCGACTGTATCAGGGTAGAATAATCACGGATTGCACCATCCATATCAGGATACTGTAGGAGTACTCCAAATAAACCCGGATCGGATAGATCAATGAGTGCGGGATCATCGATAATCAATTCGACTCCCAATGGTTCTGCACGGTTTTTTAGCACTGCTATGGTTTGAGGGAAACAGTGAGAAGAGACAAAAAATTTAAAAGACTGTTTTTTCTTTTTCCCCTTTCGAACAGAATACATCAGTGACATTGCTTCAGCCGCAGCAGTAGCTTCATCCAGAAGTGAGGCATTTGAAATTTCCATCCCGGTAAGGTCACATACCATCGTTTGATAATTGATCAGAGCTTCAAGCCTGCCCTGGGCAATTTCAGCCTGGTATGGAGTATAAGAGGTATACCAGCCCGGGTTTTCAAGCACATTTCTCAAAATAACATTGGGAGTCAGTGTATCATAATAACCCATACCAATAAATGAACGAAACAAAATGTTTTTAGAAGCAGTTGCTTTGATCTGTTTCAGATAGTCTTTTTCACTCAAAGGTTCCGGTAAATTCAGTTTTTTCTTTAATCTGATATTTGCAGGTACTGTCTCATCTATTAGGCTGTCGAGTGAATCCGACCCAATTGTTTGAAGCATCTCATTAATTTGTTCTTCATCCGGGCCGATGTGGCGATTCACAAATGCCTCTTTGTGAAAGTTGATTTTCATAGAATGGGCTAAATCGTAAGGGTTTTGTTGAATTTTGAATCCTGAAAAAATTATTTTCAGGGCTTTTTCATGACAACAACCAAGATACGGTTTTTTGAATCGAAACTCACTGATGAAAACCAGGTTGATTCAGTTGACTTGTGAATACTGATCATAATCAGGTCGTATTCAAAAATAGTTTGAATCTCATCTCTTTTGAGAAGGCTTTTTTATCAAAATTTTTAACTAAGCTATCTGGTGATGAAGGAATGATGCAGGCAGATTCACTGAGTTTTGGCGATGTAATTATTTCAAGTTGTAAAAGATTGCTTTTGTTAATTTAGCTTTAACTAAAAATTTTATTTACTTATTATAATTTTGTATTCTTATCGCTTCATTAAATTATTACTGGAATGGTATTCGAGGCAATTAAAACGTGGTTTTTTGATCTGGGGCCGGTTAGCCAGGCATTTCTTGCGGGAACATTATGCTGGATCACAACTTCACTGGGTGCAGCAGTCGTATTTCTGAACCGTAAAGTGAGCAGAAAATTACTGGACAGCATGCTTGGTTTTGCGGCGGGTATCATGATTGCGGCAAGTATCTGGTCACTGATTGAACCGTCGATAGAGATGGCGGAATCACTCGGTTTGATTGAATGGCTGCCGGCAACCATCGGTTTTATAATGGGTGCCCTCTGTATTCGGATTGCTGACAATTATGTGCCACATCTGCATCTTGGCCTTCCAAAGGATGCTGCAGAAGGAGTCAAAACCAAATGGAGAAGGGCAACATTGCTTGTCATGGCAATTACCTTGCATAACATCCCGGAAGGTTTGGCGGTAGGGGTATTATTTGGTGCTGCGGCTTCCGGTATCGATCCTACCGGAACAGCTTCGGTAATGGGAGCCATTGTTCTCGCAATAGGGATCAGTATTCAGAATTTACCGGAGGGGATGGCAGTATCCATGCCTTTAAGAGGTGAAGGTGTATCAAAATTTCTAAGCTTTAATTATGGGCAATTATCCGGGCTTGTGAATCCACCGTCTGCCGTACTTGGAGCGGTGGCTGTACTCTTCATCCAGCCGATTCTGCCTTATGCCCTCGGATTTGCAGCCGGTGCCATGATATTTGTGGTTGTTGAAGAGCTTATTCCGACATCCCAGCGTCATGGCAACACAGATATTGCAACACTCGGTACAATCCTCGGATTTTGTGTGATGATGGTACTTGACATCTCCCTGGGATAGGTTATTTATCATCCGGAAATATTCATCTCAGGTGAATTACCTCGCCAAATTGCCGGGATTGATATATCACATTTCCGGACGTTACCGCATAGACCGGAGTAATCGGAGCACCGGTTTGCCGAAGTGCCCTTGCAGTCCAGGTATTCGATGTTTTTGGAATAAAATATCTGCCGGTTGCTTCAAAGAATGCTGAGTTCCTGTAATATCCGTCAGCAACAAAGGTTATGTTATTCTGATCATCAAGCCTGAAACGGCCGGCAATGAATTCTGCAAGCTTGTTTATCCCGTCCTCCGTAACTTTTACTTTAATGATATCACTGCCGGTAAAAAAGTTCTCGATTGGTATATCAATTCCAACTACATGAAGTACACTTCGGGTTGGAAGTAGTGCAGCTCTCAGGAGTAAACCAAAACCAGGATCTTGATGAGGATAATATTTATTATCGCCCCACCCGAATTTCAGGAATTCTGTTAGTGGAAACTGATCATGTTCGGGAATTTTATCCAGTATATGTCGCGATTCGATTGCGATACCGACATGCCAGCCATGACTTAGAATATAAACCGGATGAGGCCTGTGTTCATCATCTTCAGGGTAAAGATCAGTAACGGGACCCAGGCACCCTGTAATGATCAGAATAAAGATGATTAATGTAGTACATTTCATGACATCAGGCAGACTTGGTTTATTTGATATCCGCTTCAAAATAGATAAAATACAGGCTTTATAGAACTCAGCCTTGCAGTAAAGAGAAACGGGAAATCAGAGCTTTTATAAATCAAAATCTGACATTGATTTGTTGATTCTAAAAGTGAACTCTCAATCCGAAAGAATTAAAATTCACAACCTGAAGTGATAAAGGTTTTACAAAACGGTATTCAAGTGCAAACCTGTGATTTCCGGTCGTTGATAAGGTGGATATAGCTGATAAATTGCGATATGTCAGTTTATGGCGAACAAATCCCATCGGCTGTGGATCTCCGTTTTCAATGTCAATACCCGTGCCAATCCAGATTCTTGCAAGATAACTTCGAAAGAGGTCAAATTTACCCCAGAATTGATAGTGCTCAAAATGCATCGGATCAGAAAAGTGCAATTCAGCGCCAAATGCAAGCCTGTAATAGGGTGAAAATGCGAGCTGTACTGTGTTGATATTCCGGTCCGGATTGTGCCACATGCTGATGTAGTGTTCACTCCTGGCTGGCCTGTAATTAAAATCAGCATTATCAATTTCGGTGAAGAGATGTTGAAGCCACATTGTATCCCTGTCGTACAGAAATTCTACATCCGGCCCTCTCAAAATGATCGGAATTGAGATGTCCCGGTTTGTAATTCCACCGTGATTACCTCTTCTGCTGTAACTGGTTTGGCTGTATTTGGGTTTATCAAGAAGTGCTAATATATCCCCCGAACCCGGATTTGAGAGAAACCCGAACATTTTAATCGGAACGACCGGATAGGTATAGTCATAAGTCATTTCTAACCAATCATCAGCAGTATAACAGTCACCATTATAACCAAGGGTATCATACCCAAAAGGGTCTGAATCTTCATAATCGTAACAAAAACGTGAGTTCTCTTTTCTGATGTATACAGTGCCATCCTGATGATATCCTGTTATATGATTGATGCCACTCCGGTAGAATGTAAAATCAATACTGGTTTGTTCTACAATTTCTCTTGCAAGTGTTGAAATATCTACTTCATCATCAACATACACATTCGGGTAATGTACTTTTCTGATCCTGTCTTCGAAAGTATCCTTGATGTTTTTATCAGTTCTTATACCTTCGCCAAAAAGCATTCCGTGATCAGCATATACAATGACATTGACATCATCATCCAGGCGGTTCATCAGCCTTCCAAAATGTTTGTCAAAAACATGGAGTTTGTGAAGGTAACTTTCTTCCCCGAAAAAATGGCCATAACTGTCAACGGCATACCAATAAAACTCAAGAGTTCTGTATTTTTCAAGGTAGTCCGGAACATTATCAAGTGCGATTCCTGCAAGGCGATCCAGGCCGGGAATACCATACAGAAGGTTAGTGGCCGAGAGCCTTGATTTACTCCACATCATTTTAATAAAGGTGCGGGTTCCACCAATAATTTCACCGGTTTCCCTGTTTTCGCCTACCCAGCCAACAAGTGTTGTTTCTTCGATTGGTGTGCCGGTTCGCAGGCTTGATATTACTGTTGGAGTTTTACTGGGGAAATAAGTAACGGCATGGCTGATCAGCCCACCTTCCTCAATCGTTTTTTTGATATTAGGCAGATTTCCCTTCTCCATTTCGGTTTCCAGGTAATAACTGGCAACGGAATCCAGATGAATTAATATGTATTTTGCTGGTTTTCCATCTTCAGAACTGTTTGAAAAGACAGGCTGAAACAGAATAAATAAGAAAATGACTGTAAGGAATGCTTCTCTGATCTTGAACACGTCTATTGATCTGCTGATATAATCATTAAATAGTTACTACAGGGCATGAAACTGTTCGGAAAAAACTATGAAAAGATAATCTATTTTATGATGCTTCAAAAAAGTTAAATTTGAACTAATTTATGCAATATGCTAATGTATGAAGAGGCCGGATTTTCTGTAAAGTTTGTTAAAGAAATACCTGTAACGGATTTTATTCTTATCGCTCTTTAATACTACGATCAGAACAAAGTTTTATGATTACACCGCCTGTCTGAAAATGAAATATACAAATGGTTTAACCTTGAAAAGTTCGTCATGTTGTTGAATATAAATAGGTACTTCTCCGCTTTCCTGATATTACTGTTTTCACTTGTAATATTTTCATCTTGTGATCTTTTTACCGATGGCGATGATGATGGAGTCACCCTTTGGAATACACTTATATCCTACGAAAATATCGGAACCCTGAATTCAGATGAAATCTCCGATTTTTACCCATCAGTCATTAAGCCGTTTCTGGCATATGATGTAATGGTTTATCGTATTGTTTACCGCACAGAAGAGCCAAATGGAAATCAGGTCCAGGCATCGGGACTCGTACTCGTACCGGAAAGGAATAATCCGGCTACACTGTTAAGCCTGCACCGCTCTGCAATTTTTCATGAATCTGAAGCTCCGTCTAATGTGAGTTTGCAATCACCCAACGGTTCTAATACGGCATGGGGAAATCTGGGTTTTGTTTTTGGGTCGGCCGGTTTCATAACCATTATGCCAGACCTCCTGGGATGGGGTAGCAGCAGTAATATGTTGCACCCGTTTATGTTAACGATTTCAGACGGTATGGTAGGTTTTGATATGCTTCTTGCAACGACAGAGCTTTTTGAATCGGAAGAAATCAGGTGGAATGGAGAATTACTTGCAGGAGGGTATTCACAGGGAGGCACAAGCACCCTTGCACTCACCAGAGCTGTTGAGTCCGATCCGCAAAATCGGTTTGAAATCAGTAAAGCATCTGCTGGGGGAGGAGCATATAATCTTGAAGATTTGACAGCAGTACTTCTTGAACGAAGTGAAATTACTTTTCCTCCCTATTATGCTTTTTTTCTGAAGGCATACCGCAATTATTATTTTCCGACGGACCCAATGAACAGATTCTTTAACAGTCCCTACGACATTCGAATTGTATCGGATGAGCTTTTCAGGGGCGGATATTTTGGCGGCCAGATCGAAGAGAGATTAACAAATCAAACCGATTTATTAATTCGAAATACTTTCAGACAGCAGTATATCTCTGGTGGTGAACCCCAGTTTCGTGAGGCATTAATGAATAATGATTTAACTTTTTTCAGTTATCAAACTCCTCTGCGAATCTACCACGGCGAAAATGATGAGATTATTCCCCATTCAGAAGCGGTAAGATCAGTCGATAACCTGAGAAATGCCGGAAGCAGAGATTTGACATTTTATACAGTAGAAGAGGGTACCCATCTGAGTACAGCTGAAACCTTTTTCTATGAATCATTCCTCTGGTTTCTCGGGCAAAATTAGTTTCCTTTCAATGATTATTTGTTAAAGCTGAATTTGTAAAAGTTTATAAAACATTATAAATATTGATCTTAAGGGATTTATTGTATTCCTTAATTTGTATCGTTAGGAAAGCCGATAATAATCTCATCCGTATGATCAAATTTTTTACAAGCTTAGTGATTCTATTTTTGCCGATCAGTTTAAATGCTGCACACGGGATCAATCACGATTCAGAGGCCTCAACAGATCGTAATGAGGGAACCATTGAGGGGATTGTATATAATCCGGACGAAAATACCATTCCAAATGCATCCATAGCAATTCTGGACCCTGAAAACCTTGACCTGATCACAGGTGTGGCCACATCAATGGATGGCTCATTTTCGATAGAACTTGATCCGGGAATTTACCTGGTTAGGATTTCGTATCTCTCTTTTGAAACCTACGAGCAGGAAGTTGAAATTTCAGAAGGTGAATCACAAGATCTTGGAGATATTCATTTACAGGAAACAGTAGAAGTTCTGGATGAAGTGGTCGTCGAAGCAAATGTAATGGATATGGAAATGAGATTTGACCGAAGGGTATATCGTGCAGATGGCGATATTGAAACCTTCGGTGGAACTGCCCTCGACCTTCTCGATAACGTTCCTTCTGTTGAAACGGATTTTGACGGGCAGGTTAGCCTGAGGGGAAGTGAAAACGTACGAATATTGATTAACGGCAGGCCATCAGCACTTTTAAGCGGTGGTTCGGAAGCATTGGCAGCTATTCCATCGGAAAATATTGACAGAATCGAGGTGATTACCAATCCGTCTGCCAGATATGACGCAGAAGGCGATGCGGGTGTGATCAATATTATATTAAAACGGAACCGGATGGCCGGATTTCACGGGAACATTGTCGGAAATGCAGGCCTGCCCGGACGAGTGGGACTTACCGGCAATATGAATTTTATGACAAATAATGCGAATTGGTTCACGAATCTTGGTTTCAGGTATCGGGAGCGTCCGGCAACGGGGAACCGTTTTCAGAGTTTCAGTACGCCTGATACATCCTAT
>SLKH01000195.1 GCA_007134665.1 Balneolaceae bacterium | reverse complement strand
CGTTTTTAATCACTCCGCGCCTCCCATCAGCGGTTCGTTAATTGCCCGGATATTTGCATTGGGCAATCCTTCGGGGTTGTTTTTTTTACTCATCGAGAGTGCTTCAAGCACCATTTTCAGATGTAAATCTTTTGAATTTTCATAGAATGTCTGGGCATCTTCACTCAGCTTCGGTTTACCATGAAGCGGTTTGTCACTCACACAAAGCAACGTTGCAAAAGGAATCCTGTAGCGATAACCGTTTGTTGCAACCGTTGCTGATTCCATATCAATTGCAACACTACGGCTGATATGGATCTCTTCCACAGTTCTGCGTTTGATAAACTCCCAATTCCGGTTTGCTGTTGTATAAACAGTACCTAACCGGTAATTGCGTTCATATTTATCAAGAATCTCCTTTAGATATATATTCAACAGGTAGTTTGGTGTAATCGGTATGCTCAAGGGCAAAATGTTATCCAGCACCCTGTCTGCCCGCATAAACCCGGTTGCCAGAACGAAATCCCCGATATCCTGGTGATTTCTGAGCCCCCCGCAATGTCCGACCATAACCATGGCATCAGGACGAAGAACTGCAACGTGATCCGTTATCGTTTTTGCATTTGATGGCCCCACACCGATATTCACGAGTGAAAAGCCTCTATTGTCGGGTAACTTGTGATGATAAGTGGGCATCTGAACCGGCCTGTCCGGTTTCACACAGTCAGGAAACAGATTATTGAAAACCTCTACATGCATGTCATAATTGGTAAAAATGATGTAGCGCTGAAAATCCTCTGCCCGGGTTCCCGAATAGTGCATCAGGCGATTAAGTGATATATCAATTCTCTCCGGAGTAAACAGGAACATTTTCTTCTGTGTAATATCCCAGTCGTCTTCGTCAACATTATCAAACAGCAATGGGTCATTTAGCGGCATCACCGGCCTTGATGGGAAAATATGGATTTCAGCACCTTTCTCGAGTAATTTGAAGAGCTCTCTCTTCAGATACCATCGATATGCACTCGGTACAGCCATTTCACCGGTAATAATCGGGTTATGCTTTGACCAGCTTCGTTTTACCGATAATTTCGGATAATCGCCATTCTGATAAATCCGCTCCATCATGTCACAGGCCTGATCAATTACTTCACGCATTTGTTTTTCGCCTGAAAATTCATCTTTATTGATCTCTAATCGTTGATTCATAACCTATAACCCGTATATATGGCAGATTTCAATTTTCGTAAAAAGAAATGGATCGTACAGGAAGATAAGAAAGTATTCGAAACTCCGATTTTTGACCTGCACCAAACGAAATCGGCACCAGGCAAAACTGAAACGGCCGGAACCTTCTATGTGTTAAACGCTCCTGAATGGATCAATGTAATAGCAATAACAAATGAAAAGCAGGTTATTCTTGTTGAACAATATCGTCAGGGAATTGACGATGTTACACTTGAGATTCCGGGCGGCATGACGGACCCGGGCGAAAATCCGCTCACTTCAGCTCAACGAGAGCTGGAAGAAGAAACCGGTTACAGGTCTGATTCATGGGTTTCATTAGGTAAAGTAAGCTCAAATCCTGCAATTCTATCCAACTATACTCATTTGTATCTTGCTGAAAATTGCAGGAAAACTGCTGATCAAAATCTTGGTGAATTTGAGGATATACACACTCATTTAATCGATTTGGATCGTTTTTATGAGCTTGTAAGCGACGGATTGATCCATCATTCCATTGTGGTATCTGCAGTTGCAAAATTCCTGTTATATAAACGAAGATAATGATATTTAATTTGAAAGTTGACCAGTTACCAAAGCAATGCGTATAATGATATACTTTACTGCATTTTAAAATTGCAGGTCAAAGCAGAAGCTCATCCGGGATCCCGGGTGTCACGGGGCTAACAGTATTTAAAACATCAAAATTTGTATTTCATGATTCAGAAAGGTTCAAAAATTGATACGGATATTAAGCTCGATATTGTTGATAATGGCGAAGAAAAAACAGTAAAAATCGCTGATCTTCTCACGCGGCCTACTGTTTTCTCTGTTTACATGCGAAACAACACAAGCGGTTGTGACCGGCAAAATAAAAGCCTGTCAGAAGAAGCCGGCTGGTTCGATCAAAAAGGATACAACCTGGTAGCATTAAGCAAAGACAGTTGTGGATCTCACAAAAATTATGCAAACAAATTAGGCATCAATTACATCCTTGCATCTGATCCGGACTACAAGTTCGCAGAAACAACCAAATCTATCGTTGAAAAGAAGATGTACGGGAAAACATTTGAAGCTCCCTCCCGTTCGGCATTTGTCATCGATACGGATGGAACCGTTATTGGAATTATTGATAAAATTAATACAAAAGACCATGCAGGTGAATTGAAAGAGTTGATTAATCACCTGTAAATAGCAGATTGGAACATTTTTTATGAAATCATTAGTAATCGTAGAGTCACCTACAAAAACAAAAACCATCAAGAAATACTTGCCGGCAGGATACCGGGTCGATTCATCAATGGGGCATATTCGCGACCTTCCCTCATCAGCCAAGGAGATTCCTGCCAGGTATAAAAAAGAGCCCTGGTCAAATCTTGGTATCAATGTTGACGAAGACTTTGAACCGCTTTATGTGATTCCCGGAAGTAAAAAGAAGGTTGTCAAGAAACTGAAAGAGCTGATGAAAGATTCTGATGAGCTTATTCTTGCGACAGATGAAGATCGAGAAGGTGAAGCGATCTCATGGCACCTGATTGAAGTATTAAAACCAACGGTTCCTGTAAAACGAATGGTATTCCGGGAGATTACCAAAGAGGCGGTTGAAAATGCGATGAAACATTTTCGTGACATTGATATGAATCTTGTACATGCCCAGGAAACACGCCGGATCCTCGACCGTCTTGCCGGTTATACGATCTCTCCCCTGCT
>SLKH01000152.1 GCA_007134665.1 Balneolaceae bacterium | reverse complement strand
TTGAGGCTTTCAGGTCTCTTGTTGATGAATTGCAAAATGGTAATGTTGATACTGTAGTCATTCTTGGAACGAACCCGGTATTTACTGCACCTGCCGACCTGAATTTTGCCCAGGCACTTCAACAGGCCGGAACCGTGATTCATCTTTCTGATTACGTGGATGAAACCTCAAGAGCTTCAAACTGGCATATTAATCGTGCACATTTTCTTGAAACCTGGGGAGATGGTTTTTCATTTACCGGTACACGATCTGTGATTCAGCCTCAAATCCAGCCTTTGTTTAATGGCTGGAGTGAAATAGAACTGATGAGTTTGATCCTGGATGGAGAATGGTCTGAAGGATATGACCTTGTTCGTGAAACCTGGAGTAATTATTTCACAACCAATTTCGAACGCAGCTGGAACCAGGTACTGCACGATGGTATTGATGAAGATACTGCATTTGAAGAGACGGAAGTAAGTGTTGATACCGGCCTGGCTGATAATATAAGCCAGTACCTCGAAACTTCTGCCATCGATGGCATTGAAATTGTGATCAAACCGGATGCCAAACTGTTTGACGGCCGTTTTGCCAACAACAGCTGGTTACAGGAACTTCCGGAACCGATGACCAAGATTACCTGGGACAATGTTGCATTGATGAGTCCCGCAACAGCCCGCCAGCTTGGCATCAGGCCCGAAAGGAGATTAAAGGATACTGATACTCCTGTGATACGAATTGAAGCCGGTGGTGAAACAATTGAGATTGCAGCCTGGGTTCAGCCCGGACATGCAGATGACAGTATAACTCTCACCGTTGGCTATGGCCGTTCCGGAATCGGTCGGGTGGCCGATGGAGTTGGTGTAGATACTTATCCGTTAAGAACAAGCGATACTTCATACTTTCAGGGAGCTGAAATCTCTCTCACTGGCAGAAATTATGAAATTGCCTGTGTTCAGGATCACGACAATATCGAAGGCCGGGATATGATTCGGGAAGCCACAATGAATGAGTATCGTGATAATCCCGAATTCGCTTCATTTAGAGAATTCCACGGATTCGAAGTACCCGGAATGAAAGAGGCACTTGAAAAGGGCGATGAGCATCCAATTACGCTCTTTACTCCAATGGACTACCCTGAACACGAACCGCAATGGGGAATGGCAATCGACCTGAATGCCTGTTTCGGTTGTGGCGTCTGTACCATTGCGTGCCAGGCTGAAAATAATATACCTGTAGTCGGGAAACGTGAAGTCGGCCGGCGAAGGATGATGCACTGGATACGAACTGACAGGTATTATGAAGGAGATGAAGACAATCCTAAAGCGATGCATCAACCGGTTCCGTGCATGCATTGTGAACTTGCACCCTGTGAGCAGGTGTGTCCGGTTGCTGCTACTGTTCATAGTGATGACGGTATGAACCAGATGACCTATAACCGGTGTGTCGGAACTCGTTATTGCGCCAACAACTGTCCATTTAAAGTACGAAGGTTTAACTTTTTCAACTATACCAGGGAATTTTTAACGACAGGCGATGATCCTGAGATAATCCAGATGGCAATGAATCCGGAAGTTACAGTCCGCTTCAGGGGTGTCATGGAGAAATGTACTTATTGTGTACAAAGAGTATCGCGGGCGAAATCAGACGAAAGACTGCGATCAGGTTCATGGAAACCTTTAGACGGCGCTGTTAAAACGGCATGTCAGCAAGCTTGTCCGGCAAATGCTATCTATTTTGGGGATTTAACCGATCGGGACAGTGAAGTCTCCAGGGCTAAATTAAATGAGCGTAATTATGTGATGCTTGAAGAACTGAATGTCAGGCCTCGCACATCATATTTGGCCAAACTCAGAAATCCAAACCCCGACATGGGATAACCAAAGGCTTTAATCGTAAAACATAAAACATGAGTAAAACGTACGAATACGTACATGAGCCAACTTTGGTCAAAGGGGACCACAGTTTTAAAAGTATTACGGCTCTGGTGACCGATATCAACCTAAGGCCAACGCCTAAAGGATGGTACATCGCATTCGGTATCTCCAACATTTTACTTCTTATCATGCTCTTTTCTATTGGTTACCTGATTTGGGAGGGTACCGGTATTTGGGGATTAAATACACCTGCCAACTGGGGCTGGGCGATCATTAACTTTGTATGGTGGGTTGGTATCGGGCACGCCGGAACACTGATATCTGCGATTCTCTTTCTTTTCCGGCAGGATTGGCGGACAGCTATAAACCGGTTTGCCGAAGCGATGACCATTTTCGCTGTTATGTGTGCGGGTGTCTTTCCGGCTATTCATGTCGGACGGATCTGGCTTGTCTACTGGCTGTTTCCGATTCCCAATCAAATGGCCATGTGGCCGAACTTCAGCAGCCCGCTTTTATGGGACGTATTCGCTGTTTCAACATACTTTACAGTATCGACTTTGTTTTGGTATGTAGGCCTTGTTCCCGATCTTGCAACAGTTCGTGACCGGATAAAAAGTAAAATCGGCAAAGTGGTCTACGGTACATTTGCACTGGGATGGAGAGGCAGTAACCGGCACTGGTGGACCTATGAAAAAGCTTACATGATTCTTGCAGGCCTTGCCACTCCTCTGGTATTATCTGTACACACCATCGTATCATTCGACTTCGCTGTTTCCGTTATCCCGGGATGGCATACAACTATATTCCCACCCTATTTTGTTGCGGGTGCAATCTTCTCCGGATTTGCGATGGTACTGACGCTGATGATTGTCTGCCGCAAGATCTATAAGATGGAAGATATTATGACCATCGACCACATGGAGAAGATGAATATCATACTCCTGGTAACAGGTATGATGGTTGGATTTGCATACCTGATGGAATTCTTTATCGCATGGTATAGTGGTGTTGAATATGAGAAAGCTATTTTTATACTGAGAGCAACCGGCCCTTATGCCTGGGCTTACTGGATTATGATCAC
>SLKH01000156.1 GCA_007134665.1 Balneolaceae bacterium | reverse complement strand
ATCAGGTAGAGTGTAGACATCAGTCTTCGGTATTGTCGTTATCCAGTCGTTCGATAATCATTTCATCTTCACCATCCCTGATTTTTCTCCTTGCGAAACGTGTTGTAAAATATCCGATAATTGCTGTTGCGACAAAACCGATGAAGGTAACTACAAGATTAATACGAATCACATTTCGCTGTAAATCATAGGTGCTTACGATCACAATCTCACGAAACGAATCAGGCTGGTATCGTACCGGAATCCGATCGGTATTCATGATCGACTGAGCCATCTGTACAGAAAGGGAGAGCTGCTCCTCAATCGTCTCACCATCATCGGTTTGAAAGGTAAGTACCACATAGCCGCTGGTTTGAGCAGCAATCTGCTTGACATCAAAATCCAGGACATCAGAGACATAGCTGGCTCCCGAGTTGTATGTATAGTTGATACCTCTGTAAATCAAACCCTGGTAAAGGCTCATCAATAAAAAATAAAATGGTAAAAGCCAGATCAGGTAAAAGAAATGGTATTTGTTCATCAGTTTGTTCCTTCTGCAACTGTTTTCATGGTTTCGATCAGTGCAGGATCCCATATAAGCCGTTGTTGAAAATCCTGGTGCATGTGATTGCTCGACATGTGGAACCAGACTGAAATATGCAGCCTGTCGAAAAAGATTGCCTGTACGGTGGTCTCACCGGTAAATTGAGAAACCCCAAAATCAATTCCATTTAGTAATCCGATCCTGTTATCATACATCGCACCGTATTCCAGGAAGTTCCGTCGAATTGTCTGTTCTTCCATCGGGTATCGCAGCCAATCGAGGATACGGTCACTCACACTTTCAGAAATAAATTCACCCTTAACAATTTGTTCAAGGATTTGCGTCATTTCTGATGCGGTTGTAGCCGGATATAGTGCCAGCAGATCTCTTTCCTGCATGAAATTAAGGCCGAGCCGCTGATTTTCAAGTATTGTTATCCACTCTTCACGCTCATTCCCGGCCAGAAAGAGTTCGGTATTTTCATATACTGAATTTTCAAGATCTGATGAGAATTGTCCGCCCCAGGTTTCAAGTAACTCTTGAGATTGCTGATTTTGAATTGACGGGGCAAGGGTAATCAACAAACCTGAAAAGGGTACAGGTTTATCGGTAAACTGCAGGCCTGTTTGATTAAAAAATTCATAAACCCGATCTCTGCCAAGATAAGTCAGTAAATAGTCGGAGAGGGCCAGGCTGTTATGCCTCGACAACAGGTTAAGTGCATTGCCGATCGTGATATTTCCATCAGGATCGATCCATTCACGATTTCTTCCGGCCCGGAACGTATCTCTGTGAATACTTGCTCCGATTCCCGGAAGTTGATAACGGCTAACCTGGTCCCATGAAATTGTTTCTTCGGGGTTGATGATTCCACTTTCAATCGCGCTGGAGTAAGCAATCATCAGAATAAAATTGGAAAGTGTTCCCAAGGGCCGGAGTTCATCCTGCTGGTATTGTATCGAATTCCCGGGATTATCCAGATTGATACTTGAAATAGAAACAAGAGCCGGTTGCTCAGCGATGTATTGCGTCAATCCCAGAAGAGAGTAGGTCTTTTCAACCCATTCACTTCCTTCGGCGAGTCCATCCCTGTTGTCGAACATTGTTTCAAATGAACTCCGGTTGATGCCAAATACCAGGATGAAGATAAAAACAGCAACGCCTAAAAATGCACTTACAAATTTGATGATTCGGGCCAATGTACTTCCGTTAATTTGAATAAAATGTATTGGTTTGTAGTAGCCGGTAATGCCTGTATACCGGATCTTGGTAATATACGAAGGTTATGTATTCTTGTTGTGAACGTGTGAATGTATCATCGAGAGCCAGGTCAAAAATATTCCCATCTTCTACCAGCACATATTTATAGGCATAGGAGCCCTCTTTGATAAATGTATTTACCGTCCAGTAATTGTCTGTTTCGTCATATTGAAGCCTGTTACGGTCGTCAATTGTCCAGTTATTGAAATCACCGACAAGAAAAATTTCCTGGTTCTCTCCAATGGTTTGTTCCGGATCGAAGCTGAAATAAACATCTCCGTAACGGGCACCTAAATCAGAAACAGGAGAGCCAAATCTGGCACCCGGAATAGTATGCGGGCCTGAAGTGAATCCCTGTACATCTGCATTCAGGATCAGGCGGGGTGGTACAAAACCGGGTTGGTAATCGAGAATACGGGGCCCTCGCAGTGTCAGTTCGGGAATTTCAAGTAACCGGAATTCATAATCTCCTATAAATGACCGGTTTCTGGATACTTCATAGTACACTGAACCGGGAGTAGCCACATCAAAATGGTCAGCTTTCCTTGTTCGTCCCCAAAATTGATTTTGAATAAAGTAAAATTCCAGGTCAAACTGTGGAAATTCTACAAATTCGGGATAGATAAAACGGCTGTTGGTTTGATGAAGTATCCGCAAATCCCGGCGGGGAGCAAATATGGTGTCATACGACGAGATGATCTCTCCCTGATTCTCATGTACGAAGAACGGTAATGAAAAAAGATGGTCTCCGGTCTGAAAATCCTCAACATGCAGCATATAATTGCCACTCGTTTCAAACGAGATCCGATTGTTTGGAAAGTGATATTCATAATGGCGAAAGGATGGCCGCTGTGAACTGCTGGCTCTGCCCCCTCCAAAGAATGCTTCGGCAAAACCATCCATATACATTTCCGGTGCAAGGATTGACCTGGACCAATCGGGATCATGATGAGTAATTCTTATTCTGAATTGCCGGGCACCGGTTTCGATCAAATCAAAACGCAGCGAGAGCTGATCTGATGAACCGAGCCGGATGACGGGAGCCGAACGTTCAGCATTTCTTCTGTGTAGTTGTAACGAATAGAGGTCAGGGCTGCTGATTCGCTGATCAGGAATGGTGAATGCATTCACTGATGAGACCTCGCCGGTGGTGTCTTCAGT
>SLKH01000146.1 GCA_007134665.1 Balneolaceae bacterium | reverse complement strand
TGCCCCAGGCGAAAACGTATGACGGGTGTGCTGCAGTCGGTCCCTGTATCTATGTTACGGATCAGCCGCTTCCTGCAGAAACCCTGATTCAGCTTGAAATTGAGCGTGACGGGGCAACGGTTTTTGAAGGAAGTGTTGAGATCAGCCAGATGAAGAGAAAACCCGCTGAACTGGTCTCATATTTATACAGGGAATGCAGCTTCCCTGATGGATGCCTGTTGATGACGGGAACAGGTATTGTACCTGATTCTGATTTTACTCTTAAGCCTGGTGATGAGATTCGAATTAATATTGACCCGATCGGAACACTGGTAAATCATGTCGCTTGAAAAAACGTGGAGGTGGTTTGGGCCTGGTGATCTTATCACTCTTGATGAATTGAGACAGATTGGGGTAGAAGGAATTGTAACCTCTCTGCATCATATTCCAAAAGGCCGGTCATGGCCAGTGGATGAAATACTCAAGGCCAAACAGCTTATCGAAGAGAAGGGAATGCGGTGGTCGGTCGTGGAAAGCCTGCCTGTATCTGAAGAAATCAAGTATGCCGGGGAGGAGCGCGATCAACTGATTGATAATTATATCGAAAGCATCCGTAACCTGGGTGCCTGTGGAATCGATACGGTATGTTACAATTTCATGCCGGTTATCGACTGGATCAGAACGGATCTGCATTACAAGTTTCCGGATGGAACCGAATCACTCTATTTCAGCCTGGCTGAATTTGTTGCTTTTGAGATTTTTATTCTGAATCGTGAGGGTGCTCGTGATGACTATCCGGATCATGTAGTAGAGAAGGCTGTCGCATTCGGTGAGAAAATGACGGAAAAGCAACGGAATGAACTGGTTGATACAATTATCGTAAAAACCCAGGGCTTCATAGACGGAATCAAGGTGGATGGAGAGATAGATCCTGTGCGTATCTTTCAAAATTTACTGGCTTTGTATGATGGTGTGGATCAAACTGTGCTACGGGAAAACCTAAAATATTTTCTCGAACAAATCATTCCGGAAGCAGAAAAAGCCGGTGTTCGGTTCGCAATTCATCCGGATGACCCGCCGATGCCTGTACTCGGTTTGCCAAGAATTGTCAGCACTGCTGATGACATCCGATGGATAATGAATGCAGTCGACTCGCTTTCAAACGGATTTACCTTCTGCACCGGTTCACTGAGTGTGAATCCGGTTAACGACCTCCCCGGAATTCTGAAGGAGTTCTCAGATAAAGTTCAGTTCGTTCATTTACGCAATACTCATCTGGAAGCAAACCGGAATTTTTATGAATCC
Organism: Balneolaceae bacterium; assembly: GCA_007134665.1. GTDB lineage: Bacteria > Bacteroidota > Rhodothermia > Balneolales > Balneolaceae > SKRC01. The sequence goes on along the minus strand of SLKH01000146.1, from coordinate 1,665 downwards.
GGTCACATCAGCGGAAGAGTGGATATGTATCAGATTCTCAAATCCTTGCTCGGGGAACAAAACTCACGAAAAGCTCACAGCCGGACTGACTACAGGTTGCCCATGCGGGTGGATCATGGCCTCAGGATGTTGTCGGATTTCAATCACGATTACAATCCCGGCTACCCGCTCATCGGCCGGATGAAAGGATTTGCCGAGCTTCGCGGGCTGGAGTATGGGATCATCCGGATGCTTGAGCAAGCCTGAAACAACATTCTAATAAGCCGATACCGGCTCCGCAATTGACATCCTGATTGGGTAGAGTTGTACGATTTCGTTTCTATGTTCACTGTTTTCATCCAATGCATTAAACGGTACACCAAAACGCCTGACGGATGCCTGATCTCTGAGCTCATGATAGGCGGCCATCAAGGAATCCAGGACTGCGTTATAAATATCATAAGGAGTTTGCCGATCCGTCTTCATGGAGATAATGGCTTTTTGCGGACTTTCGGACAGATCAGGATCTTTACCCTCATTATCTATAAATCGCTTCACTAATTCACTGATCTCGCCACGATCAGCCGGTTCTTTATTGATGAGGATTAATCCCTGCTCACTTACGAGGATGTTCAGTATATTTCGAGGTAATATCGGCGGAACTGGCGGGTCTTGTTCAGATAAATCTGGCTGAGGTTCCCTCTCTTGTGTTTCCTGCAGCCGTTTTTCGGGAGATGGAGGCATAGGAGGTGGAGGGGGGGCATTAATAGTATCCTTCTCTGCTATCCGGATTTCTTCTAACAAATCTGTGACCAGGTCGTACTGATCCTGAAGCGTCTGCTGGTCGGTATTATTGGGATCGGTTTCCATGTAGGCTGTAGCTGCTTCGATAAACCGTTCGGTAACTTCACTGAGGTTACCGGATAATTCCATGGAACCAGATAATTCAAGAGAACCGGATAAGTTCTCGTCATCCGGCCTTGTATAATTGATTCGGTAGGTTCCGGTACGGCGGATGATTTGCTGTAAGTCCCACATCACTCCCATTTGCATATTTATGTGAGCCTGTACATTGATCTGTGACGGTTCATAAGGTAAAGCCGACAAGTAGTTTTCCAGTTCAGAAATGTGAATTTCTTCACCATTCAGCCTGATTAATTCGGAATCGGTAAGAGAAATGGTTAATTCCTGGCTGGGAATTTCCTGTTCTGTATGATCCTTAAGTGTCGGCTCGCATCCAAGGAACAGCCCCATGACGATAAATAAGGGAACAAGCATAATGGTTTTCAGGATAGTACGGAATAGGGAAGTTGATTTAGTCATCATCTGAAGCCTCTTTTTTGTCAGTGAGTAACTCATATTGCTGCTGAGCTCGTGTACAGGCTGATTAAGCATAGTTTTAAACAGAATTTTTTGATATGCAGGTACCTCTGTACCCCTGGAAAGGACAGCCTCATCGGCCAGGTATTCATGATTCGTCAAAATGGCTCTTTTATACAACCAGAGAAGTGGATTAAACCAATACAGGATTTTCAGGATTTCAACAAACAACACATCGAGTGAATGTTTTTGACTTGCATGTGTCAGTTCGTGAAGCAGAATCTCATCTCCGATTTCTCCTTTTTCAAATTGGACTTTGTTTACAAAGATGGATCCGAGAAACGTATGAGGGACAGTATCTTCATT
>SLKH01000017.1 GCA_007134665.1 Balneolaceae bacterium | reverse complement strand
GACTCAGGACTCAATTTTCATTATTCCCGTCCACTCACCCTGCACCCTGAACCTTGCACCCTTATAAAAACTTCTTCACAGCTAACAGCTCTGCATTCAGGATCGCGCCACCAGCAGCACCTCGTATAGTGTTATGTGCCATTGCAATGAAAGAAATATCCATCACACCGCCGGATCGTACCCTGCCTATGGCTGTCCGCATTCCTTTTTCTTCATCGGCATGAAGAAGGGGTTGTGGATAGCGTTCTTCATCGTAAACAAAAAGTGGATGCTCTGGAGCGGATGGCAAATTGAGGCTCGACAGAGGGCTTTTCCATTGTTTGAACATATCGATAACAATATTCTCGTTTTTCGGTTTCTCATGAAATGAAACACTGACCGAAAGCATATGGCCGTTTCGGACTGGCACCCTTGTGGCTGTTGCCTGGATTGGGAAATCAGCAAATGTAATATGATCTCCTTCCAGTGCGCCGAGCAGTTTCAGAGGTTCCGTATGGATTTTGGATTCCTCACCCGGGATCAATGGAATTACATTACCAAGAATATCAAGACTTGGTACACCAGGATACCCGGCTCCCGAGATCGCCTGCATTGATGTAAGAATTACTGATTGAATACCAAACTTCTCGTGAAGTGGTTTTAGAGCCATTACGAGAGGTACAACCACACAATTTGGATTTGTTACAATCCAGCCATCTCCTTTTTCATGAAATGTTTGATGCTTTATTAATTCGGTGTGATCAGGATTTACCTCCGGTACCAATAATGGTACATGTTCATTCATCCTGAAATTTTTTGCATTGGATATTACGGGGATACCTGCTTTTGCAAAATCAGATTCTATTTCACCTGCAACAGATGAATCGAGCCCGGAAAAGACAAAATCAACATTCTTAAAATTGTCAGGTGTACAAGAGGTGACTGTTTTTTCTGCTATATCACCAGGGAGTGCTATGGATTCCACCCAGCGGGCGGCAATTCCATATTTCTTGCCGGCCGATCGTCCGGATGCTCCAAGGGTACCTATATTAAACCAGGGGTGGCCATCGAGTAATCGAATAAATTTCTGTCCTACAGCACCGGTAGCTCCCAGAATGCCGACATTAAAGCTTTTCATACGAAGTAGATTCTATTTTTTAAATGGTTATTGATCATTTTTCAAACTTAAAAATGTAAGATGGAAGATAGGGAGAGTTAGGTGATTAATTAAAGCAAGAAATTTTTATATCTTCCATGCCGGTTTCGGTGAAATGCCGGCAAGTATCTGCCAGCGGGAATTCCGGGTTCTGACCCGGGTATTTGACGTTATCAAATCCAGCAGATTTACCTTGTAAAGAAAAGTTCTGATTTTAATAATTATTGATTAACCAGGAAACGAATGTCTATAGATCACCTTCAGCAACTTGATAAAATCGTATCACTCTCTAAAGCAAGAGGGTTCATTTTTCAGTCATCGGAAATATATGGCGGGCTGGGAGCCGTGTACGATTACGGCCCGCTGGGAGCAGAACTGAAACGAAATGTCAGGGAAGCCTGGTGGAAAGAGATGACCCAAAAGCATGAAAATATCGTTGGAATCGATGCAGCGATATTCATGCATCCAAGGGTTTGGGAAGCGAGCGGCCATGTGGAAGGGTTCAATGATCCGATGATCGATGACAAACAGTCGAAGAAGCGGTACAGGGCCGATATGTTGATTGAACAACAGATAGAAAAATTGCATAAGGATGGTGACATTGATGAGGCAGAAAAATTAAAAAAACTGCTCGACACCTCAGGTACACGGGAAGGGCTTTGTGAAGATTTGCACAAAATTATCATGGATTATGAAATTAAAGCTCCGGATTCGGGTGCATTTGACTGGACAGAAGTGAGGCAATTTAACCTGATGTTTAAAACCCAGTTTGGAGCTGTATCATCCAGTGAAGATGATGATGCAGTCTATTTACGCCCGGAAACGGCACAGGGTATTTTTGTAAATTACAAAAATGTGATGGATACCTCCCGCCAGCAGATTCCGTTTGGTATTGCTCAGGTCGGCAAAGCATTTCGGAATGAAGTTGTTGCCCGTCAGTTTGTATTTCGTATGCGCGAATTCGAACAAATGGAGATGCAATATTTTGTCCAGCCGGGTACAGATGAAGAGATGTATGATGAGTGGCTCTCAAAAAGGATGGAGTGGCATAGAGGTATTGGAATCAGGGAGCAGTATTTGAGAGTTGCACCACATCCGGAAGATAAACTGGCTCATTATGCAAGGGATGCTGCTGATATCCAGTACCGGTTTCCAATTGGCTGGCAGGAAGTGGAAGGTATTCATAACCGTACCGATTTTGACCTGACCCAGCACCAGGAGTACTCAGGAAAAAAAATGGAATACTTTGACCAGTCTACCCGGGAACGCTATGTTCCTTATGTTGTAGAAACCTCTGTGGGGCTGGATCGAACCATTCTGATGGTGTTATGTGATGCCTACAGGGAAGAAGAAGTTGAGGGAGAGGTCAGGACTGTATTAAAAATGCATCCGAAACTGGCACCGATCACAGCCGGGGTGTTCCCGCTTGTTAAAAAACCCGAACTGCAGAATCTGGCTCGAAAAATAGAAGATGACCTTCGTGAGGATTTCAATGTACTCTATGATGAATCCGGTTCTATTGGCAAGCGTTACAGGCGTCTCGATGAAGCGGGTACTCCATTTTGTATTACTGTCGATTTTGACGGACTTGAAGATAATACCGTTACGATCCGTTTCCGCGATGATATGAAACAGGAAAGAATTCAGGTTGAACATGTATCTGAAGTCATCCGCAAGGAAACGAAAAACTGGAATCCATCGTAATATGGAATAAAACTCTGAATGAATCATTTAATTTATCATTGACAAGTTGTTGAGAATCAAACGTGGATTAAAAATTCTTTCAATTTCATCATAAATTTCAAATCCGAAAG